>DATEGR010000194.1:0-4271 GCA_035279985.1 Verrucomicrobiia bacterium | reverse complement strand
GGCCCGCCGATGGTCCCGACGGTTTCAAAGGCCCGCTGCTGCCGGGCTGATCCGAGCATGGGTTGATCCATAAAAATGAGATTGATGAGCATCGCGCCAAGACAAAAGACGATGGCATAAATCGCATAAGCAATGGCGAGGTGACGTGCCCAGGGCTTCAGGCTCAATAAGCCCGCGCCCGCGGCCAGCAAGGCCGCACAACTTAATACTCCCAGCGCAATGCAAATTTTCAACCAGACGGCATAGTCCGGACTTGCAGCGATGAACTGGATAATTGGGTTATTCGAATCAGCCGGCCGGCGGAACAGGATGAACGAGGCCATCAGCCCGACGACGCCGAACGCGGCGAATACAAAATTCATGATTCCGAACACAGTCACAGAAGCCGGTCGTTGCATACGTTGTTGTCTTTCCTTTGAGATTGCACAAAGCGGTCCGGCGTTCAAAAGTTGAACCAACTTCATATGGCAATCAACTTTTAAGCTTCGCACGATGAGCAGCCTCGGGCAGAAATCGCAGTCGCCGTGCCACTGGCAAGGCAAAATAGCCGGAAGCGATTCCCCGTTTTTTTTGAAGAAGCGGCGTTTCGGTTCAAACGGTCAATTGCCGTTGGCAAAGACTCTGTTGACCGCATTAGCCAGCGCGGAGGCGTCGTAGGGTTTGAACAAACACTCGGCTTGTGTACCGAAGTTGGTGTCGGAATCAATCAAATCCATGCTGTAGCCGGTGGAATAAATGACGGGCATTCCAGGCGCTTCGCGCAGCAGGCAATCGGCCAGTTCCCGTCCGGTCATGCCACCGGGCATGACCATGTCCGTCAGCAGTAAATCAATTTTGCCGCGGTGTTGCGACCAAAGTGCCAGCGCTTCCGGTCCATTTCCGGCCGTAACAACCCGGTATCCGAGCCGCTTCAAAATTTTGGAGGCCATCTCACGTAAAGAGATTTCATCCTCAACGAGAAAAATGGTGCGCGCTTGATCGCCAGCTGCCCCAATCAAACTGGTTTTAGATTCAAGCGTTTTTTGCGCTTCCTGATCCGCCACGGGCAGAAAGACTTTGAACACCGAACCGGCGCCCGGCCGGGATGCGACCTCAATCCATCCTTGATGCTGCTTGACGATGCCATAGACCGTGGCCAAACCCATGCCGGTTCCCTTCCCCACGCCCTTGGTGGTAAAGAACGGCTCAAAGATCTTGCTGCGTACCGTTTCGTCCATGCCGCTGCCTTCGTCGGCAACACTCAGCCGCACGAATGTACCAACCACGGCGTCCGGCTCCCGTTCTTTGTATTTCGCGTCAATCACCGCCAGCCCGGTGGTGATGGTAAGCGGGCCGCCCCGGGGCATGGCGTCGCGCGCATTCACGGCGAGATTGATGACGATCTGCTCGAAATTGATTGCATCGGCGAATACCGGCGGAAGATTTTCCGCGCATTGGATGCGCAAATTAATGTGTTCACCGATGATTCGGGGCAGCATCTTGCCCAGATTGTTCAACGCCTCGTTCACATCCAGCGGGCGGCGTTGCAACATCTGTTTGCGGCTGAATGCCAGCAACTGGCGGGTCAGTGACGCCGCTCGCGTGGCGGCGCTGGAAATTTCACGCAGGGATTCCGCGAGCGATTCATCCAATTCCCCCATGCTCAACTGCACTTCGGCGTGGCCTTGAATGACGGTCAGGATGTTGTTGAAATCGTGCGCAACCCCGGCCGCAATCTGGCCGACCACCTCCATTTTCTGAGCCTGACGCAACTGGTTTTCGACGTTAACCCGTTCGGTGATGTCCTGAATGGACACCAAACAATGCGGCCGGCTTTCCAGCTCAAACGTTTCTGCGGAAATCAGCACGATCAGGGTTTTGCCTTCTCGCGTGTTCAGTTCGGTTTGCAAATTGCGGACCAGGTGCCTGGCCGAAAGTGCGTCCCGGATTTCCCCTGCGGTTTCCGGTTTGGAAAACAGTTTCAAACCGGCGGGAGCCTGTCCCAAAACCTCTTCACGGGTGTAGCCGGTCAATTGAAGGAAGCTTTCATTGACATCCACGCACTGCTGGTCGCTCACGTTCTGTAACAACAAAGGAACCGGGCTGGCCCGGAATGCCTTGACGAAACGTTCCTCGGAACGTCGCAGCGCTACGTTGGCTTCCTGCAGGTTGCGCGTGCGTTCCTGAACGCGTTCCTCCAATTTGTCATGGGCCGCTTTCAATTCCGTCTGGGCGTGCCGAAGCTGGTTGTTTTTGCGCCGGGTTGCCAGCGTCCACAAAAGAGCGAACAAAAAGACCAGCACGACGCCGGCCAGCACCAACAAAAGCCGACGCAGCGTCCACCACGGCGGTGGCTGGAGAACGTGAAGATCGTTTCCGCCACGAAGGTTCAACAAGAAGGAGCGGGGTTTGCCATATTCGTCCCGTTGAATACGATAGACGCCGATGACAGCGAGCTTGCTGCCCACGTCAAATTTCTGCCCGCCGAGCACTCCGTTGTTATCCAATCTTGCTTCAAAAATCAGCCCTTTGGCTTGAAGGGTGAGGCGTGTTTCACCTGATTTTTGCATCACCTCAAGCAACGTACCCTCCGCCTGCACCAGCAATCCGTCCGCATCTTCGTCAATGTACTTTGAAACTGAGAGGCGCAACGGAAGCGGGTCGGAACCGGATGAAATCCGGCGATAGACCGCTTCTCGCAATAAAAAATTTCCATTTTCATGGCCGGAAAAACCAACGACTTCAATGTGATCGCCGGGCTGCAGCGGCTCGGTTTGATCGCTCATCACCAACACACTGTAATCGCCGTCCTGCAAATACAGGTAACGCCCCGGCACTTGCAAGGTAACGGTGCCGTAGGTGTGCACCCGTTCGTTCAGGGTATTGAATAAATTAAACCGGCGCAGGCTCGCGATGGAGTGTTTGGGCAGCGCAAAAACGTCTGCCGGGGCGGATTGTTCCACCTGGACATCAGACTCCTGCGGGGACCAGAGTTCGATGCCGGTTAATTGGTGACGGGAATTTGCGGTGACCACGCAAACACCACGCACCAGGACCACCGACCCCTGCAAATACGTCAAAGCATCCGCCCGCGGAACGCGCGCAGTGAACTCCCCCCCCGGCGCGACAATCTGCAACCGGATCGCGCGGGTTTCCACCTTGACTTCGCGAACATAGCCGCGCATCTGGACCCAACAGCCATCCTTTGCCCCGGTGAGAGCCTGTTCAAGATTGATTTGCGGTGCGTCGGGCAGATTCATGATTCCGGTCTGATGCACCACCGCATTGGCGATAACCGGTGCGAATTGACCTGGAGCGGCAACGCCATCCACTTTGACGAGCTGGCCGGATCGAACGCGGCTTCCCTTTGCGGACTGTGGCCGCTGGACCAGGATTCCACCACTGCTGTCTGAAATAAAAAATGAGGGCCCTCCCGGATTCGCCCAGGTCACCACCCCCTCCACGCTGACCGGAAGCCGCCGGGCGAGGTTTTCCTCGTCCAGGCTCCGGACCTGATCCGCCAGGTGCAGCCTGGCAGTGGATTCAGCTGAATCAAGATTGGTTTCCAGATGATTCGCACTGGGGCGAAACAACCCATTCGCCAAAACCCGATCCAAACCCTTAAAGGTGGGATAGCCAATCGCCTCGATGGTATCGCCCAGCCGCAGCGGGTATAACTGTTTGGTCAGGATGCGTATCTGTCCGGTGTCGTCCCAGATGGTGACGGTTTGTCCAGGTTGCTGGCTGCGAACCACGCCCCTGACGCAAACCATCGTATGGGGATCGAGCCCGGCAAATCTTTCAGAGGGGGTTTTGGGAATTGAAAAGCGAGGATCCGTATCCAGTGAACCGACCGTCCTGACGAATTTCAAACCAGGGGTCCACAAAGTAACGTTAGCCACCTGCCCAAGAGCATTCAGGGATTTTGAAAAGACTCCTTCAATCCGGACAAATTTGCCGATCAAATCCGGCTGAGGTTCGTCGGGGTCAGCGAAGTGCACAAATGCTCCAAAATAACAATCCTGAGCAGACAGGCCTAATTTTAGAACACCCGGTGCCGTCATTGTTTGTGAATCCACCAGTGCTTTCGCTTCCACAAAATGAGAGTCGAGATTGGTACTTTCGAGGAAATTAGCCCCGATAAAAACGGATGGTATGTCGTTGGACTCAGAAAGGACTTTGATGGAGGTTTTATCCCACAAGAATGCCTCGTCCAAGGGTACAATCAAACCGTCAAAGGCAACCTCTTCTCCTCCCTTGAGTTCCCGGGGAATCCCGCGCAGCGGCAAAAA
>DATEGR010000193.1:0-14843 GCA_035279985.1 Verrucomicrobiia bacterium | reverse complement strand
AAATAAGACCACGAAATTGAACTTCTGTCAAGACCTGCAACAAAGCGGCGTGGCGCGCGCGAACGGCGGAGAGAGGCGTTGATTTGATGCAAACAACGTTTCAAAAAGGCTTAGTAAACTTGTTTTGGGTTCCAGCAGTTTGAAATGAGTGGTTGCAAGGGAGGGCAACCTTCATACTTCAACTATCAACTATCCAGGCCTGTCCTCCGCCCTCTGTCCTCTGTTTCCATGGCTCCCAACCGGCGTTTAACGCATTGAATTTTTACACCATGCCCGGTTCATACCGTTTTTCCGGTAAACGCTCCCCGGATGGCGGCCGTGGTTATCCGCCGGCGAGTGACGATTTGATGAAATGTTTCTTTGCGCCGCGTCGGGCAAAGTGGAGCCGGCTCAAGGCTTCACGCAATTCGCGCACGCGCGGCGGTTTGCTGATGATGCTGTCAACCTGTTCAGGAAGGTTGCCATCTTCCTTCATGAATGCTCCCCAGCCGGTGAGCATGATGACCGGTGTGGTCGGCGATTCCTGTTTGAGCGCCCGGGCGACCTGCCGTCCGTCGAGATAAGGCATTCCCAGATCGGTGATGACGACATCAAACGGGCGGCCGCGTTCGCGGGCAAACCGGAATTCGTCCAGACCGGATTGGCCATTGTCGCTGACTTCGACTTCGTGGCCGTCGCGTTCGAGAATTTGCTTGATGAGTTCGCGCAGCAGCGGTTCGTCATCAATGCAGAGAATTTGCAACGGTTCGATGGCCACATTCTTTTCTTCCGCTTCATGGTCCTGGTCCGGTTTGGTGCGCATTGGAAAGAACAGGCGGAACGTTGTGCCCAGGCCGGGCTCGCTTTGGATTTCAATGTTACCCCGGTGGCGTTCGATAACACCATAGACCATCGCCAGACCCAGGCCAGTGCCGCGCTTGCCTTTGGTCGAGAAGAACGGTTCGAGGCACCGCTTGCGGGTTTCCTCATTCATGCCGATGCCGGTGTCGCTGACTTCCACGACCGCCTGGGCTGGATACTCGTCCTCATTTTCAGTGCCCAGCACCCGCGTCCGGAGCGTGATTTTGCCGCCGTCAGGCATCGCGTCCACGGCATTCAAAACCAGATTCGTGAGCGCCTCACGGATTTCACTCTCAATGCCTGCCAGTTTCGGCACATCCGGCGCGAGATCTGTCTGCACTTCAATCGTGATGCCCTTCGATTGCGGAATGTCACGCCAGCGTGGACGCGTCATGTCCACGACCTGTTCGGCGAGCGTGTTAAAATTGAGCGGCTGCAACGGTTCGTTTTCCTCACGCACGCGGTAAAATTCCCGCAACCGCGCGACGATGTGCGCGATATCGTCGCCCGCCGTGCGGATGTATTTCAAATATTTTTTCCCTTCGACGTTCAAACCGTATCCCTCGTTGAGGATCATTTCGGAAAACCCGACCACGGGCGAGAGGGCGTTGTTGACATCGTGCGCGATGCCGCTGGCCATCTGGCCCAGGGCCTTCAGGCGTTCCTGTTGCAAAACCGTGGCCTGCGTCTGGCGCAATTCGTTGTAGGCCTTTTCCAGGTTTTTATGCAGGCGTTCCTGGTGCGCGGCCAGCGCAACGTGCTCGCTTAACATGCGGAGAAATTCACAATCGCCGCTGTCGAACCCGCTGGCTTTGAGCCGTGCGGAAACCAGCACGCCGAAAAATTTTTCATCCACCATCAGGGGCACGGCCACGGTGGAGCGCCAGCCGGTTTCGGCCAGCTTTTTCAGGAACGGCGCCGCCTCGGTGAGCGTGTCGGCGAAGTACACGGTCTGCCGCTTTTCACACAAGGCAAAACCGGTTTCTTTGAGGGATAGCCTGCTGCCTTCGTGCAAATCGAAGGCTGCGGCCTGCAGGGGGTCTTTTATACCGAGCGCCGCCACATTCAGGTTTTGTGTCCGGGCGTCAAACAGGGCCACCAGACCCAGGTCAAGCCCCATGTGGTCTTCCAGCTCGCGCAACACCACGTGAAAGATACTGTCGGTGTCCTGCCGGTCGGAAATGGCTTGGGTGATCTGGTTGAGCAGGCTGATGCGGACAAATTGCCGTCGCAGCTCCGACCCGGTGCGCTGGTGCTCGGCGATTTCGGCGCGTAAATCCTTGGTGCGTTCCGCGACGCGGATTTCCAGTTTATCGTGCGCCTGCTGCAATTCCGAATCGCGCCGCTGAATCTGTCCGAGCATTTCGTTGAAACTATCAATGAGTTGTCCCAGTTCGTCGCCGCCGTGTTTGATCGCCCGCAGGGAATAATTCTTTTCGCCGGACACGGACCGGGCGGTTTCGGCCAGGTGAAAGATGGGGCGGGAAATGACGCGCTGGAGGAACGCGGAAAGAAACAAGGTCGCGGCCAGCGAGGCGAGCATGAAAAGCAAAATGATCGCGGCATAACGTTCAAACCGTTCGTTGATGGCCAGCAAATCGGATTTCAAATAAACCGTGCCGACAAAATCGCCATCCAATCGAATTTCATGAAAAAGCACCAGCGCGTTGCGGTCAAAGCGCGCGATTTCCCGATCCGGATGGTTGGGAAACGTAATCGCCGGGCCCGCGGGGCCGGAATAAGAAGCGAGCAACTGTCCCTCCCGGTCGTAGAGCGCCGCGGCGACAACATGTTTTTTGGCGCTCAACCCGGCCAGGATTTCTTTCGCCGCACTCTTGTCTCCGTAAGTCAATGCCGCCGTGCTTTGGTTGCCGATGATTTCCGCCAGCGTCGAAAGATCATCCGTCATGGTCTTCCGGAAGGTGGCCAGGTCATACGTCACAAACCCGGCGGACACGAGCAGCAGGGCGACCGTGCTGGCGATCATGATGATGGCCGTCAGCTTGCGCTTGATTGAAATGTCCTGAAATTTGGGCACCATTGTCGTCTTTTAATGCGAAGCATCAGTTGTCCTGCTTGACACTTCCGGCCCAAATTGAAGCGTTTTCTGTTCCGCGGGAGGCTCAAGGCGGATGCACGGCCAGGCTCAATAACTTGGAGCTGATGGTCAACCCGGCCTGTTTGGCGGCGGCATTGTTGATTTCAAAATGAACTTCGTCGTCTTCAATAACAAAATTAATCATGCCGCCGGCCTCGATAAAGTGGTCTGTTTCACTCACCGTTAAAACGCGGGTGCCCAGCAGAGCTTTCAGAATGCCCGGCAACCGCTTTTTTTCCGATGGACTGATGAACAAGATCTGGCAATGGGTGGCCTCCTTGACCGAATGAAACTCCTGGAACTGGAAAGGGTGATCGTTTAACGCCTTATGGCGGATGGTTCGCTCCAGGCTGTCGCCAAAAAGATTCTTTCCCAGCACGCCGATGACAATGGGCGACCGGGGGCCGGGAAAGGCCTGGGGCGGCCATTCGACAAATCTGGCGAAGTTATACAGGAAGGCCGCCTTGATCTGGTATTCGGACGGAGGCGGGTTTTGGGCAACGCCGGCGAACCCGGTGACGGAAATCAGGTGGAACATCAAAAGAAATCGTTTTAACCGGCCGCCCGGTTCCGGGAATGGTTTTTGGTCAAGGGTGGCAAGCGGTATTTTTCCGGGTCGCGTGAACGGGGCCCGGTGCGAGACGCTGCGTAAAAGGCAGTCCTTTTTTTTCTGTTTGCCGTTCACACAAGATCGCTTCTTATGACGGTGCATTTGGCGGACATTGTCAAGTCCTCCGGCTGTTTCAAAATGGTACAATGCGGGCGGTTTTCTCCATATCGGCTTGCCGTGAGCGGGAAGCAGACCACATTTTCCAGGGCAACATGGCAACAATCGTGCTGGATTGAGGTTGCCAGCGGTACTGGCGTTGGACCTGATGAAATTGCCGACGACTCTGTAAAAGCACTTGATCCAGAGCATGAACAAAAGAAGCCCTCTTTTGCCAATCCTGCCCGCTCACCTGCTTTGGTTCCGGCATTTTGTGTGTGCGTTGTTGTTTCTCGCCATCAGTGTCCGCGCGGACGATGGGACGAACCAGGCGATGGATTCGGCCGGGCCGCCGACGGCCGCCGGCGCCAGCAGCGCCAACCCCTCGAACCCGGCGCCGGATTTGACGGAGTTGTCGCTGGAACAACTCAGCAAGCTCAAGGTACCGGAGGTTTACAGCGCTTCCAAATTTGAACAAAAAGCCACCGAAGCGCCCTCGTCCGTCACTGTCATCACTTCGGATGAAATCAAGCGTTACGGCTACCGGACGCTGGGCGACCTCCTGGCCAGCGTGCAGGGTTTTTATGTCAGCTACGACCGCAACTACGATTTCCTGGGCGCGCGCGGTGTCAACCTCGGCGATTTCAACAGCCGGATTCTGCTGCTCATCAACGGACATCGCATCAACAATGATCTTAACGACGGCGCGTACCTTGACACGGCGTTTCTGCTGGACGTGGATTTGATTGACCGCGTGGAAATCATTCGCGGCCCCGGCTCGGTCCTCTATGGCAACAACGCATTTTTTGGCGTCATCAATGTCATCACGCGCGAGGGCAGGCAAATCAACGGCGTGGAGGAATCGGGCCTGTACGGCAGCTACGACGCTTATTCCGGACGCGTCACCATCGGCGAGCAACTCACCCAGGGCCCGCAATTTTTGCTCTCCGGCACGATTTACCACGATGACGGGCAGGAGAATCTTTATTACCCGCAATTCAATACGCCGTCGCTGAACGTCAACAACGGCATCGCGCACAACATGGACAGCGACGGCTTTGGCAGTTTCTTTGGCTCGGTCAATTACCAGGATTTCACCGTGGAAGGCGGCTACATCGACCGCCAGAAAACAAATCCCACGGGACAGTACTCGGAGTCGGCGCCGCCCGGTGTGAATTTGACGACGTTTGATGATCCGCGCCTGCGGACGGTGGATGACCGGAGTTATGCGACGTTAAAATACGCGCACAAATTCACCGACACACTGGATGTGTCCGGCGACGTTTATTATGACCGGAATGACTTCCAGATCGGAATTCCCTTGTCGGGGCAGCTCGGGGGCACGCCGACGAATTTCTTTTATGTGGACCAACAAAGCGGGCAATGGGCCGGCGGCGAGGTCCAGGTCAATAAAACCATCTTTGGCCGGCATATCATCACCGTGGGCGCAGAGTATCGCAACGATTTCAAGCAGGAAGACCAGGAAGTCGATCAAACCACGGGAATACTCCAATACGACCGGCGGGGTCATCGCCAGAATTACGGGTTTTTTGCCCAGGGCGATTTTCTGATCCTGACCAATCTCCATCTCAATGCCGGCGTGCGTTATGATCAATACGGCGATTTCGATCCTTCCGTGAGTCCGCGCGCCGCGCTGATTTACGATCCATTCCAACAGTCCACGCTCAAGTTCATTTACGGCACGGCGTTTCGCGATCCGAACTTTTTGGAATTGAGCGATCCGAATTTTCAAAATATTCAGCCTGAAAAAATCACCTCCTGCGAGCTGGTGTATGAACAGGGGATCGGCCGGAACCTGCGCTCATCTGTTTCCGGTTACTACAACCGCCTGGATGACCTGATCGATTTCGAAAATGGAAACTTTGCGAATTTCAATGCCGACACCCTGGGCACCGAACTGGCGGTCGAGGGAAAATGGGAGGATGGAATCATGACCCGGCTGAGTTACACGCTGCAGCACACGGAGAACCGGGACACCGGCGCCGGCTTGCCGGATTCCCCGATGCATTTGATCAAATTCAACGCGAGCGTGCCGCTGTGGCGGGACAAAATTTTTGCCGGGCTGGAGGTCCAATATACGAGCAAAAGCCACACGGTTTATGAGGCCTTTCCAGCCACTTTGGCCGGAGCGGATGCGCCCGGATATGCCGTCGTCAATTTCACGTTATTCAGCCGGAATCTCATCAAAAACCTGGATCTGTCCGCCAGCGTCTATAATTTGCTCGATAAAACCTATTACGACCCGTCTTCCCGCTTTCACCTGCAAAATGCCATTCAGCAGGACGGCCGCACGTTTCGGGTGAAATTGACCTACCGATTCTAGATTTTAGGCACGATAATAGCTTTAAGTGTCTCGAATTATAGTATGAGTATGGCACGTATTCGCAGACTCATGGGGCGCCGGTGGCTGGCAGTGGCTCTAGGCCTCGTATTTCCAGGCTTTTTGGCGATGAACAGCTACGGACAACTGCTCCCGCCCATCATTACTATTCCCCCGTCGGGTGAGACTGTCCAAAATGGAGGCACTGCTGTCTTTTCGACAACGGTCATCAGCCTTACCACCCCTTCTTTTACATGGCTTTTTAACGGTAAACCGATTTCCGCGAGCGCCAATGTCACGGTTGTGAATTTGCCTCTTTTGGGAACCAGCACTTTGACGATCAGCAATGTCTCTTCGGCCAACGCCGGCAGCTACGCGGTGCGGGTCAACAACGGTTTGACCTCGACCAGCGGCGGCGCAACTTTGGTCGTCCTGACCAACCCGGTTCCGGCTGTGGTGAATATCGTCTCAGGGGGGACGGGGATGACCGTTGGGGGGTTCAAACTCCAACTGTCCGGGCCCGCCGGCTCCAATTACGTGATCCAGGCCTCGACGGACCTTAAAAATTGGATTCCTATTTCCACCAATGCCGCTCCGACCGGAAGCGTCGCCTACACGGACACGGCGGCGACAAATCTTGCGTTCCGGTATTATCGCGCAAAAATTCAATAAATCTGCGGGGCCGCAACCCGTTCCTTCAAACGTCTTTGGCTTGATTCCCTGAAATTTCTCAGGGCCGGCTTACCATGGATTAATGACGGGAGCACACAGGAGCGAAGCATTTGCTCAAAATCAGTCAGGTCTCCAGCGTTTAATTTTCAGGATACGAAAAATGTCAATAGTGCGAACCGACCCGTTTCGGGTGAGCTCGTCTTTACAGGACGATGTGGCCATGTTTATCAAAGGTAACGTTTGGCGCCCAGACCACTTCCCAATGGTAGCCTTCGGGATCGGAAAAATAGTTCCCGTTGTTGTGCCAGTGCCGCCGCATCGGACAACTGGTGAAAAGCCCGATTGAAATTTTGAAAGCGTTGAATCCAGCGGACATCTTTATTTTTCTGGCATCAGACATGGCTAAAGTTTTCCAGTGAACGCTTCAGGCAGCAATGACTTTTTCAACGCCTCCAGCGCGGCGAGCTTCCGCTCGGGCACACTCGCGCGGCGTTGGGTTTCGGCTTCTAACTCCAGAGCATGATCCATGAGACGTTGGTGGGTCATTGTCCCAACCAGCACCCTGAAGCTCCCGCCGTCGCCGTCCTATGGCAAGTCGGCTCGACAAACTTCCGGCAAGTGTCGGCTTCCGTAAGCATCTGATTTCCAGAGCATCGCAGGACGGAAAGCCGGTTTTGCAATGGCAAATCATTATGCCGAATGTCCATTTGAGCAATAGACGGAGCCGACGGCGTCGGAGATTTTGGAGGCCGGGGATATTCGGCCGGGCTGGAACGGATCGGGGAACGGGTTGGCCGGGCGGAGCATCTTTCGCCCGGTGGGCTGACGTTGGCAGGGCTGCCACGCGCTTCCGTTGTTGAGTAAATCACCACAACCACCTGTCAAAGGAACCAACAGAATGAAATCAAAACTTCTGGTGTTAACCAGGTCTTCAGCCCGTCGGCTGTGGGTGATCATCCTGACCACCGCACTGATTTCAGGCGGAAGCGCGCCGTTGTGTTGGAGCGGGCCGTCCAACCAAACCAGCCAGGTTCGCCCACCGCCTTCCGCCCCGTGGCAGGACAATCAGGTGATCGAACCCGAACAACTCGTTAAATCCCTGTCGGCGGCCAAGGGCGGGACGCCGTTGGTGCTTTGCGTGGGATTTCCTGTCCTTTACCAGGGCGGTCACATCGTCGGGGCAAAATTCGCAGGGCCGGCCGCGAGACCGGAAGGCATTCAGGCTCTGAAACGCGCAGTGCAGGGCCTGCCTCGGGGTACGCAAATCGTTGTGTACTGCGGATGCTGTCCCTGGCAGCGTTGTCCCAACGTCCGCCCGGCGTTCAGTACCCTGCAAGACCTGGGATTCACAGACGTCAAAGTGTTGTCCATCCCGACGAATTTTCGGGACGACTGGATTGCCAGGGGATTCCCCATTGAGAAGGGGCCTGAGAAACCGTGAGGCCCGGGACGAACACCGTAGTGCGGCGCGTGAATTCCGCGAGCGCGAGGAAATGCGCGGTGGTGTGCGTGGCTGCCATCGGGATAGCGTGGCTGACGGCTGTTTCCCTGGCCCACGGCGCTGAAATTACCGGGAAAGATCCGGCGGGTGCGTCAGGAGAGGCGGCGCCGGATTTTGCCCTGACGAATCTGGCGGGCAAGACGGTGCGGCTGTCGGATTTCAAAGGCAAAATTGTCCTGCTGGATTTTTGGGCGACCTGGTGCGCGCCCTGCCAGGAGGAAATCCCCAGTTTTGTCCAATTACAGAAGCAATACTCGGGCCGGGGTTTTACTGTGCTGGGCATCGCTTTGGATGATGACGGCGCGGCGGTCGTGAAACCGCTCGCGCAAAAACTTGACGTCAACTATCCGCTGGTGATCGGAGACACGCAGGTCGCCGCCAGGTATGGTGGGATCCAGGCGGTTCCGACGGCGTTTCTCATCGGACGCGACGGCAGGATTTTGAAGACCTTCGTCGGCCCTCGCAGCAAATCCGAGTGGGAACAAACCATCCAAAGGGCGTTGTCGCCGGCCGCGCCCGGGCAGAATTAACCCGCGTCCATCGGCGTCACGCGGTTCAAGAGGAAACATTCCACATTCAACATTCAACATTCAACTCCCAATGGAGGGCCCTTGCATTTATGATTTAAAGACTGTTTTGTGTGTTCGGTATAAATCTCTGTTTTCTCCATTTTCTCCTGTAAAAGTTTTGAACAGGAGATAACAAAGGGAACGGAGAGATAAAACCGGAAAGCTTAGGCAGGCGGTTTAACGTTTCCGCCGGCTGTGGCCGGTGCGTTTCAAAAATCTTAACACCGCGGCTTCGGTGGGCCGGAGCCGCCACGACGTGGCCGCTCTGGCTTTGCCTTTCCATTCGTCCAGCTTCGGAATCAGCGTGCCATCGAGATAGGCTTCGATGACCGCGGGGTGGACATAGGAGCGGCGACAGACGGCGGGTGTGTTGCCGAGGCTTTGCGCGGTCGCTTTGATGGCCGCCACCACGTTTTTGCGGGCTTCCGGCTCATTTTCAACCGGGCCCAGTCGCCGCAATTCGGCCGCGGCCGATAGCGTCCCGGCCCAGGTCCGGAAATCTTTGGCGGTAAAATCGCTTCCGGTCAGCTCGCGCAAATAATCATTCACGTCCCCGGAGCCGACGTCGTGTTTCCCGCCCGCTTCGTCCACGTATTGAAACAGTTCCTGGCCAGGAAGGTCCTGGCACGCCCGGACGATCCGGGCGACACGTCGATCTTCGATTTCCACGACGTGGTCCTTGCCGCTTTTGCCGCGGAATTGAAATTTAATCCTGGCGCCGCGCACGGTGGCGTGGCGGTTTTTCATCGTGGTCAGGCCGTAGGATTTGTTGTCGCGGGCGTATTCTTCGTTGCCCACGCGGATGAGGCTGATTTCGAGCAGGCGCACGACGGTGGCGAGGATTTTTTCCCGGCAGAGGCCTTCGCGGGCGAGGTCGCGCCGGAGTTGCCGCCGGAGGCCGGGCAGCGCGCGGGCAAAATCCGTCACCCGCTCATACTTGGTCTGGTCGCGGACTTCGCGCCAGCGCGAGTGATAGAGGTGTTGCTTGCGACCGCGTTCATCCCGCCCGGTCGCCTGCAAATGCCCGTGGTCCAGCGGACAAATCCAGACGTCGGTCCACGCCGGGGGGATGGCGAGCGACCGGATGCGCTTGAGGGTGTGCCGGTCGTGCAGGAGCCGGCCGGCGCGGGAGCGATAGCGGAAGCCCTGACCGCAGCGTTCGCGGCGGAGGCCGGGCCGCTCGTCGGTGACGTAGCGCAAGCCGACGACCCGGGCGGACCGGGCCGGGGACGGCGTGGTTATGGCGTTCGGATTTACGATTTAAGATTTACGATTTACGATTTGGAAGACAAACTTTTTGTGCCTTTTTGCGGCTGTTAAATCCGTGTCCATCTGCGTTTATCTGCGGTTAAGGGGTCGGTCTCTTTTCTCCGTTTCCTCCGTTTTCTCCTGTAAAATTTTTGCGCCTTCCGGCGGCTGTTAAATCCGTGTTTATCTGCGTAATCGGCGGTTCAGAGCAAGGCCCAAAACGGCACGGAATCCGCTGCATTAGTTGGCATGAGCCTGAATCAATTGCTCGGTTTTTTGCCATTTGCCCGTCGGCCGGGTTCAGATTCTGAACGCCGGGCGTCTGCAGGCCCATTTATGGTTTTCTTTTCAATCAATCTGCTGGCGGTGGTCTGGGGGTTGATGCTGCTGGTGAGCGTAGTGGCTCTGCTTGCTTTCGCAGTGCTCACATCCGATGTGGCCTTTTTCAACAGTAACGATGCGCGCGACGCAGAGATTCAGAGCATAAAGTCGGTCACTGACGCCGGCCTGCTTCAGCAGAAGGCCATCTATGACGTTTCACAAGGTTCGGCCAGCAGTATGACCGCGACCTACCTTTGTCATTTCGCCATTGATACCCTCTTGCTGATGATGATTGCGTCCATCGTCGGTCTGCTGCTGATTCTTTGGATAAAGCGACACCTGGGTACCGTCGGAGAGGAAGCTGACCTGGGGCCTTCGCGACAGGCCATTGATCTGCTAAATCGGTTAAAAAGGACAGAAAGCGAGAGCGAAGGCTAAAGGCGGTTCTGATTTACGATTTACGAATTAAAGCCAGATTCTTTGCGGCCTTTGCGCACTTTGCGGTTAAATAGTCGTTTCCTCAGTTTTTTCCTGTAAAAGATTTTGCGCCTTTCTTGCGCTTTTTTGCGGCCTCTCCCTGTGTTGTCCGTGTCCAGCCGTGGTTCGATCGTGGAAATTTTCCGGAATCGGAATGAACCGGCACCGGGCTTGCTGCACGCAGTGCGAGTTGAGGTCGAGGAAGCCGAGAATGTTAGTGAAAATCCTGTTCATCGTCCTGATTCTGTCCACCAACGCGCTGGCGATGGACCGTTGGGCCGCGCTGGCGATGCTGGAGAGCGGCGACGACGATGATACCGTCGGGCCGGCCGGCGAAATCTCGCGCTATCAAATTCGCCCGGAACTATGGCCGAACGGCAATCCGCAAGACCCCCGCGTCGCCCTGGCCAACGCCCGGCAGATCATGTCCCCGCGCATGGCCGCCTTTGAACAATCGCATGGCCGGGCGCCGAATGATTTTGAATTTTACGTCCTCTGGAACGCGCCGGCGGAAATCAATCACCCACACCCGGCGGTGGCCGACCGCGCCCGGCGATTCGCCAACCTGGTGTGTGTGCACGATTGAGCAGGGAATGACCAGGAAAGTTAGTAGAAGGCGGAAGGCAGCAGGCTGAAGGCTGCGCAATTTACGATAATTGACGGACTCCAAAGCCTTAGTTCGGGACTCCGCCGGGCTTTTCCGGAATGGTCAGGGTCAGGTTCACAGGCTGGCCGGCGGTTCGATTCAAGGCCGTGCCCGGGACGTCAATCCATTGGCTGCGGTTAACAACAAATTTGAACTCCCATTGCGGGCGTTGGTGAAAGTCCACAAGCTGCTTGTGCAGTTCATAGCGGTCGCCCGCCACGCGCTGCATTTGCCAGGCGGGCACCAGGCGGATGGTGCCGTCACTCGCGTCCAGCCACCGGTTGAAATTCCCCGCCACGTGCACCGGGGCATCGGCGGCGATGTCCACGCCAAACGCCGCCGGCTCGAACACAAACACCACCTCGTCGGCATCAACGCGATAGCCAAGCACCGTGGCCGTGGGGTTGCCCGGCGCCGGATTCGACGGGGCGCCGACGGGATTGGCAGGATTGACGGCGTTGGTCCCGGCAGGCGCCGATTCAAAAATCATTCCGCGAAACACAAACACCGCGGCCACTGCCGCGCAAAGCAAAAAGACAAAGGTGGTTCCTGCCACCCAAGAACCTTTTGCCGGTGGAGCAGCCGGCCCCGATGTCACCGGCGCAACCGGAAAGCGACGCTTGCCCGCCGTGGTTCCCGTCAGGATGAATTTCGGGTCGCCGGTCGCGGGCGCCTGGGGCACGTTGATTTTCTGGAAACACGTCGGGCATTCCATCACCGACCCGCTGTGTGAGGAATCGCACTTGATATGCTGGCCGCATACCGGGCAGGCATATTTGAATTCGCTCATGGCTGTCTGATAAACAATTCACACCCGCTCGCCGGGATTTCGGCGGCGGCCGGAAGGCTGGGTTTACCCACCCGACCGTTGCCCCGGAACAGGAGAATCCGCATGACCAGACAGTACGCCTCCGACGGACGGAAAGCCAGTGTCAGAAAGAAAGGCTAAAGCCTGAAGGCGGGAGGCGGAGGACGGAAGGCGGAGTGCTGTTTCATTTACGATTTACGATTTAAAAAACCACCAAGAACCATTCAATTTACGATTTGGGAGGACAGATTTTGCGCGTTTTGCGCCTTTTTTGCGGCTATCAAGTTGGATGATCGGTTTCTTTTTTTCATTTCCTCCGTTTGCTTCGGTGAAAATCTCCGCACGCCTCGCGAAGTTGAGCGTTGAGGACCAATGAAAATTCGGGTTACATCCCAAGTCATGAAAGCCGCTTTACTTACCGGCATCAGGAAATTCGAAACGCGACCGGTCCCGGAACCAAAACTGGCCAGGGACACCGATGTCCTGATCCGCGTCAAGATGGTGGGGGTCTGCGGCTCCGACATTCATTACTACACCACCGGCCGGATCGGCTCGCAGATTATCCAATTTCCGTTCACCGTCGGGCACGAAGCGGCCGGCATCGTGGAGCAAGTCGGGACCAAAGTGACCCGGATAAAACCCGGCCAGCGCATTGCGATTGACCCGGCCGTATATTGCGGCCATTGCGATCAATGCCGGGCCAGGCGCGAAAATACCTGTCGCGAACTGCTATTCCTGGGATGTCCGGGCCAATTGGAAGGCGCGTTGCGTGAGTACCTCGTTTTACCCGAAACTTGTTGTTTCCCGATCAAAGACCGGACGACCTTCGAGCAGGCCGTTTTGTGCGAACCACTGGCCATCGCCGTTTACGCGGTGGAACGGGCCAGGCTGCCGGCCAGGGCCAACGTCGCGATTCTCGGAGCCGGCCCCATCGGGATGTCGGTCTTTCATGTCTTGCGAGCCAGCCACGTGGGCGAGGTTTTCATCACGGACAAAATCCCGGACCGTTTGAAATTCTCGCAAACGCTAAAATCCAAATACTATGGCAATCCCGACCGCACCGATGTGGTGAAGGACATCTCGGACCTTGAGCCGTTGTTAATGGATGCTGTTTACGAATGCAGCGGTGACCCGGCGGCCTATGGCCAGGCTGTGCGATTATTGAAACCGGGCGGCACCTTCGCTATTGTAGGGATTCCCGAAGTGGACGAGATCCCCTTCCCCATCCATGAATTGCGGCGAAAGGAGATCACCGTCCTTAACATCCGCCGGCAGGCGCATTGCACGCAAAAGGCGATTGATTTTCTCGAAGCCAAAAAAATCAACCTGGACGCGATGGTGACCCATCATTTCCCGCTGAAAGAAACCCGGCAAGCCTTCGATCTGGTGACCCATTACCGCGACGGCGTCATGAAAGCCATGATTCACGTGGATTAGACTCAACAGAATTCGAACAGGAGCATACAGAGTCAGCGGAAACCAGGCTTGGGGTAGGGACGGCGCGCTGCGCCATCCAGTCATTGCGGCGCGATGACCCTACCTTGGCCCGCACTCTCTGTTCTCTCCGATTGTCCTGTAGAACTGCCCAAAAAGGCTTTGACCAGAAGCCGACGAAAGGAACGAAGTTGTTTGTTTTCTATGAAAGATTTTGCGCCTTTTGCGTTTTTTTGCGGCTATCAGGTTAAATGATCGGTTCACAGTTTGAAGTGCGGGCGATTGCGTGTCGTCCCGGGCGGGATTAGAGTCGCTGTATGAACCCACTCGCCAGACTGAGCGAGTTGATGGACGCGCTCGAGTTCGAGTCCGTGGATCGGCGCACCTATTTTGACCGGCACACCGGCCGGATCGTCAGCGTGGCGGACGATATCCTGAGCGCCGTGGAAGAGGGCGACGACGAAGCGTTGACGAGCGTGCCGGGCTGGCAGAAGGAAGAAGTCGAAACGGCGCAGGCGATTGTGAACCACAGCGGCGACCGCTTCATCGATCCGCCAGGCAAGTTTGAGTTCAATGAATATCGTCACATGGAGCGATTCATCGGGGCATTGCCCGACGCGAAAGCCGGGGAACAGCTTTGGCGGGCGATCAAGGGCCACGGCGCTTTCCACCATTTCAAGGACACGCTTTACCGGCTGAGGATTCAGGACCAATGGTTCGGATACCGTGACGAGGCCATGAAAGCGTTCGTGATCGACTGGGCCGAGGCGAACGACGTGCCCTACGAAGATGACATCAAAGATCGAAAACGCTGACGGCGTTTCAAGTGACACAACAACAGCTGCCTTGATTCAAGACCCCAATACGCCGCAGCACCTCATTGCAACTGCTGCCATTTGACACTCGTTGAACGGCGGCCCGTCTCGAAGAATTCTCTGACAATCTCCCGTGCCTGCGAGGTCGGGATGAGATTGCGCCGGGCTATCTCGGTGTGACGCGGGTTTTCCTCGTTTCCTCCGTTTGCTCCTGTAAAAGATTTCGCGATTTTTGTCCACCCTCCGTAGTACTGCTGTACTGCTACGAAGGACGGGTGTCCTTTTGCGGCCATCAAACCCGCGTTCCTCTGCGTTTAAATAATCGGGTTCTTCTCCCGTTTTAAATGAGCGGGAGTTGCTGCCGGTC
>DATEGR010000192.1:0-2962 GCA_035279985.1 Verrucomicrobiia bacterium | reverse complement strand
GCCAAAGTCATCCAGAAAGCGAAGCTGCTTCTATCCATTTTTTGCAGGAGCCGAGGTAAAGAGGCTCATTTCAAATGCAGGAGGCGGAATGATGAATGTAGAAAAGGCTGCCATAAACTTTGCCTGCTTTGTTTCGTTTTTGGATTCTTCCTTCTCCTTTGTGCATTCAGAATGAGAATCCTTACGTCGTCTCCCCCATAATCAATGAGCCGCTAAACAATGGTCAACTGGACACTGCTCTCAATGATGCCCGCGCTGATGGCGTAGCGGGTGAGTCCGGCGGTGTCATGGATGTCGAGCTTCTGCATGATATGCTCGCGATGCTTCTCGACGGTCTTGATGCCGATGCCGAGTTCCGAGGCGGTTTCCTTGTTGGCCTTGCCTTCGGCGATGAGTTGGAGGACTTCCATCTCGCGCGAGGTCAGCGGAACGGCTTTCTTCTTTAACCCGCCCGCACCGTTCGGCAACAGCGGATGGATGCGATCCTGACGCCGGGAAACGGAAGGACTGTAAAATGTTTTTCCCTGCTGGACTTCCCGAATCGCCCGGCACACTTCGTGAGAAGAGGTTTGTTTGAGCAAAAATCCCACGGCGCCGGACTCGGTTGCGTTTTTGACATACGCGTCGTCGCTGTGCGCGGAAAGGATAAGCACCTTGGTGGCCGGCTCGGCTTTGAGAATCTGCCGGGTGGCTACCAAACCGTTGAGCTTCGGCATGGCAATGTCCATCAATACCACGTCGGGATGAAGTTTTTTGGCCAGCGCGAAGGCCTGACGCCCGTCCTGGGCTTCGCCGACAATTTCAATGTCGTCATCCAGTTCGAGCATCTTGCGAAAGCCCTCGCGTACAATCGTATGGTCTTCCGCCAGCAAAACAGTGATTCGTTTCATAAAGTTTCAAGCCTGGTTCGAACTGGCTCCGTCAGCCGATTTTCCGCCCCCCCCCCCGCGCGGCCTTGCCGAGCGGAATCTGCGCCAGGAGCGTAGTGCCTTTGCCCGGTGCGGATTCGACAACGAATTTGCCGCCGATCATCTCCAATCGTTCCCGCATCCCGAGGAGCCCGAGGTGTTTGCCGCCGTTGGCGCGCAGGGCGCGGTCCACGTTAAAGGATTTCCCGTCGTCTTTTATTTTCATGCAAACGCAGTCCGGCAGTTTCTGGATGCTCACTTCCACCCGGCTGGCATGGGCATGGCGGGCCACATTGGTGAGCGCTTCCTGAGCGACGCGAAAGAGCGCCGTTCGCCGGGCGGCATCCAATTCTTCAATCTTCATGGTAAAGGTCGTCAAACTGGCGCGGACACCCGTGCGCGTGGTAAAGCTCTTCATGAAGGAATGCAGGGCAGGAATCAGTCCCAGGTCGTCCAGCACGGTCGGACGCAGGTCGCGTGCGAACCGATGCACAATGTCCACCGATTTTTCCACGAGCCTTTGGGTGCTGGATATTTTTCGCTGGAGGCCCTTGTGGTTGAGCGTGGACTCGGTCTTCAAGGAAGCCAGCCGGACATTGATGCCCGTCAAGGTCTGGGCAATTTGATCGTGCAGTTCGCGGCTGATCATCTTGCGTTCGTCCTCCTGGGCGGACATAAGCTGGCGGGACAGCAGCCGTAATTGTTCCTGCATGTGCCGCGATTGCTTCAGCAGCTCGCTGTAGTGGTGCTCGCTCTTGCGAAGGGACTCTTCCACTAATTTGCGCTGGAGGATCTCCTGCTGCAATTGCCGGTTCGAGGCGGTCAGGTCCGCGCCGCGCTGGTTCAGCGTCTGGATCATTTGCTGCAAATGGGCATTGGCCTCCTGCGCGGTGCGGTGTGTTTTCTCGATCGGGGTGATGGCCTCGGCAAAAAAAGTCCCCGCCCGCCGGATCATCCGGTCCCGGGTGCCGGGGGAGTAGTCCGGCAACACCAGGGTAATCAACGCCTGCTCGTGAAACCGTGCCAAATCCAGCGTCTCCAGCCCAAGGGCCATGGCCCGGCGTCCCAGTCCTTGTGCCGGCTGAGAATTCTTCCGTGGACCTTGCTTCAGGTGTTTGCGCAGCGCCGCGACATATCGTTGCGACAGCCCGTTCAATTTGCGTGCCATTTCAGGTGTTACTTTACGTCCGATGGTGAATCCCGAATTCACGTGCGAACCGTTTTATGCTTTTTACAGATTTATCAACCAGCCGTTGCGTGCTGACAATCTCTTTTTTGAGGCCGCCGGCGTCGAGGGCGGCCTCCTTTTTCAACGTCAACAGGCGGACATTGATGCCCAGCAACGTCTGGGCAATTTCATCATGTAGGTCGCGGCTGATCTTTTTCCGCTTGTCCTCCTGCGCCGACAAAAGCTGGTGGGTCAGGCGCTGCAAATGTTTCTGGAGGCGATGTGATTCTTTCAAAAGTTTCCGCGAGTGTTCCCCGCTTTTTCGGAGGGACCGCTCCACAGTCTTGCGCCGGACGATGCCCTGTTTCAAGGACCGGTGGGAGGCCGCCAGGTCCACCGTGCGCCGGCCCAGGGTCTGGCGCAGTTGACTTAAATGGACGTTGGCCTTGAGCGCGGCGTGATGCGTTTCCTCGATCGGGGTGATGGCCTCGGCAAAAAAAAGTTCCGCCCGCTCGATGACCCCGTCCCGGCTGCGGGAGGCTTCCAGGGTGGCGAGCGCTCCCTCGTGAATCCGGGCGACGTCCAGCGTCTCCAACTTGAGGGCCGCCGCCTCGCGTCCCAGTCTGCGCGCCGGCTCGCACGCCGGCTCGCACGCCGGGACCGCCCACGGACCTTGCCGCAGGTGCTTTTTCAGTGCCGCCACATATCGTTGGGACAGCCGGATTAATTTTTGTTTCATGTTGCCTTCGGCGCAATTCTCCCGGATGCTTGATCGCTCAACGACACGCCGGGAATCCGGAACCAAGGTCGGACAATTGTTCCAATCGGGATATAAGGTGTTCTCCGTATGATGCGCAGGCGGTTTGGGAGCAAAGTTGAAAGGAAT
>DATEGR010000191.1:0-11668 GCA_035279985.1 Verrucomicrobiia bacterium | reverse complement strand
GGGGAGGCGCTGTTTCATGAATTGGATGTGAGTAAAACCTCCAGCGTCGCAACGTTCATTGCCTGGGTGCAGCAGAATATCGGAGGTCAGAAACCAGAAACCGGTGGTTTGCATGTTTTGATCAACAATGCCGGCGGGGCGCACGGCCTGGACACGGTGGCCGGGGGCAAGGACGCAGATTGGGAGGCGATGATTCAATCAAATGTCCTCGGCCTGCTCCGCATGACGCGGGCGGCGCTGCCATTGATGCCGCACGGCGCCGGGGCGAGCATCATCAACATCGGTTCGGTGGCCGGCCGGCAGGCTTACGAGGGCGGCGCGGTTTATGGCGCGGCCAAAGCGGGTGAATTGCATATCTCGCGCACGTTGCGCTTTGAATTGCTGGGGACGGGGATTCGGGTCACGTCCGTCGATCCCGGCCTGGCGAAAACGGAATTTTCGCTCGTGCGGTTCAAGGGTGACGTCGAGCGGGCGAACAAAGTGTATGAAGGCACAAAGCCGCTGATCGCGGAAGATATTGCAGAAATTCTGGTGTGGGTCGCCGGCCGTCCGCCGCACGTGAACATTGACGAACTGGTTGTCAAGCCGGTGGACCAGGCGGCGGTGGGAAAGGTGTATCGCCGAAAGTTATAAGTTTTGAATTCTTAGTTTTTAATGTTCCGGCGTATGCAATTCAAAGTTAACTGTTGTTAACGCCATGTCTCGGAGAAGGCGAAGATCACTAATACAGCGTTGTAGCCAAAATGTAGTGCCACTGCGGGACCGATTGCCTTGAAGTGCAAACGGCTCCACAACGCTACCAGTCCCAGCCCGATGATACCCGCGATGGAAGGCAGGGAATAAATCGCTTTAGGAAGATGAAACAATAGAAATATGACTGTCGTTGTTATGGTGGCCCAGACAGAGCCGAAGGACTTTTGGTATCCACCATAAAGAATTCCTCTAAACAGCAGTTCTTCCGGCAGTGGTGCAAGCAGTATCCCGCCGATATACCACAACTTTTGAGTTGGATTTTCGGTAAAAATGCGTGCTAGCGTGCTTGAACCATGTCGAGAGATGTGGGCCCCCATCGCTTTATTTGCGACGTGAGCAAATATTGCAACAACCAGACCAATCACTAATGCTTTTGCAATATTGGCAGGGTGCCCAAGAATCCACGCTGCACCGCTCGGACGCGTATCCTTCAAGTGTCCTGGAATCATAACAATCGAGACATAAACCATCGCAACCCCTGCTAACACGGTCGTTAGAAACATCACCGTTGGTACCTGCGAGTCCCACTGCTGGTTTGGGGTATGAATCCCCGAAGCGACAATCATGGCCAACATGGCTCCAAAGAATATCTGTGCAATCAAAAACACTAAGAGGATTATCGTGGCAGAACGAGCACCGAGCACGTTGGACTGTTTCTCTGGAGCCGGGTTCGTTTCATCCGGAACACTGAGGGTGGTGCCGCAGCCGGTACAAAAAAGCATAGCATCGCCGTTCTCCTTACCGCAGTAGCTGCAAATTTTCATCTTGTATTTCCGTACTAGATTCCCCGATTGGCGCGCCAGAGCAGGACGGCGCCGACAGCCTGGAAGATGAAGTTCGGCAGCCAGAAAATCAGGTGGGGAGCAAATTCAGGGCGGGCGGAAAGTGATTCGCCCAGCATGATGAAGGCGTAATAAACCAGCACGAGGATCAAGGCGATGGCAACGCCGACGTTCGTCTCGCGCCGGTGCACCCGGATGCCGAGTGGAATGCCGATGAGCGTGAAACTGAAGCACGCGAACGAAAAGGCGATCTCGCGGTTCATTTCCACACGAATCGGCTCGGTCGCATCCGCACGCTGTTTCTCCATTTCGCCCGGTTGCCCGAGGCGCGTGTCGGAAGCCATTGTTTCCAGGTCCGGTGGTAAAGCGAGTTTCCGGTTCAAATCATTCAATTCATCCTGCAATTGCCAGAACGTCATGTCGCTGAGGCCGGGGTGGTACGGGTGACTTTCGTTTGGCGGGAGCTGATAAGCGTAGGAAGACCAGCCCTTAAAGAAAGTAATCGTTACACTGCCATTTGGGTTCAGCTTCATCGTTTGTGCATTCAACAAATTGAAAATGAGTTGTTTGTTTTGCATGTCGGCCTTAAATCGTCCCCGCGGCGCGCGGATGGTGCTGGCGACATTGGTTTCATGCTGCAGCACAAACACCATCACGTTCTGCAAATCGCCCTGATGGTTTTGGTCCACGTAAACAATGTAGCCGGGGATGTCGCGGATGAACTGTCGTTCGGGCAATTGAAACTGTGCCAGGTCGGCCCGGGAGCGGAAGAGCAGCTCCTTGAACAGCACGCGCGAACGCGGACCCAGATCCAGATTGATCCACGCGCTGAGGCCGCAGCAAAACAGGCTCAACAGCAAAACCGGGCTGATGAGCGAGAGCAGGCTGATCCCACTGGCGCGCGCGGCGGTGAGTTCCTGGTCGGCGCTGAAGCGCCCAAAGACCAGCAACGTGGCTGTCAGCAGCCCCATGGGCAACGCATAAACCCAGAAAAATGGAATCAACAGGCCAACTGCTTCCAGCACCACGGTGGGCCGTACCTGGCCGCTGATGAGCAAGGGGAGGATTTCCTTGAGTCCATCGCCAATCAGCAACACAAAGGTGAACACTGCCATGCCCAGCAACAAGGCGGCGAGCACCTGGCGGGCCAGGTATGTGTGCAGTGTTTTCATTTTGTCCGGTGGACAGGTCAAACCCTAAAGCCAAGCCGTGAATTGCGAAATGCCAAAATGAAGGCGATCATACGGGCGTAGCGGCTTCCGGCCCAAAGCCGCACTCTTAAATTTTCCGGCCGGGCGGCGCTCTGCCGGGCCGCCGCTACGATCAAAAGGAAATTTTGCGGCGACAGAAATTGCTTGCGGTCAATTAGGACTGGCTTTTTACTGTTTTCCGGCAATGGAGTTTGCCATTCCAACATGGAAGAACCGCGCTACCCCGAAAGTATTCGGGCGGGCTGTTTCAGTGCTGATGACTCCTGTGAGTGAATCCATATTCGCAGGAGTTTTATGATGGCATATCTTTGGGTGGCAATCGGCGGCGCGCTCGGCAGCGTGGGTCGTTTCTGGATTAACGGCATGGTTTCACGCAATTTCGGCGAAACTTTTCCCTGGGGTACCATGCTCATCAACATCAGCGGCTCGTTCATCATCGGGCTGATTGCCGCCCTGGCGATGCCGGAAGGGCGATTGGATTCGCCGTCGCGCGCCTTCGTGACGCAGTTTTTCATGATCGGCATCTGCGGCGGCTACACGACCTTCTCCTCGTTCAGCCTGCAAACGTTGAATCTCCTGCGTGACCGCGAATGGCTTTATGCCGGCGGCAATATTCTGTTTTCGGTCGTATTGTGCCTGCTGGCCGTCTGGTTGGGTTACCTGCTCGGCGCCACGTTCAGTTCAATGAAAGGAAATTGATATGCAAATCCCCCAGGACGCCATGTTATTGCGGATTTTCATCGGAGAAAGCGACCGTTGGCAGCACCAGCCGCTTTACGAAGCCATTGTGCTTAAGGCGCGGGAAATGCACCTGGCGGGCGCGACCGTGCTGCGCGGGCCGATGGGATTCGGCAAGGCGAGCCGCCTGCACACGGCCAAAATTCTCCGGCTCTCGATGGATCTGCCTTTGGTCATCGAAATCGTGGATAGCGAGGAAAAGATCAACACCTTTCTGCCCGTGCTTGACGAAATGGTCGGGGGCGGCCTGGTGACGTTGGAGAAGGTCAAGGTGATTGATTACCGTGCCGGCAAGGTGGCGCCGGCAGCCGGAGCGTAAGTTTGTGTTGACGTCCGCCCTCACCTGAATCCTCTCCCCCAGGAGAGGACTTCCGCATTCACGCATTCGGGTTTTGTTGGTCGACCCTCCGGCCAATCCAGCCTCAGGTTCTTCGCCAGGTGCGCCGAATGATTCTCCGTCTCCAGAAAGAGAAGGCCAATTCCCTCGTTCGGAGGAGCGGGAGAGGGTGGTTCCGTCCTGCGGGACCGGTTGAGCGTTGCCGGGTAGATCAAATCCTGCCGGTGAGGACGGTCGTTTTAACAAACTCTGTTCTCGCACACATTGAGGGAGTTTGGAATTGTGGTTCGCAAATCCAATTTCCTGAGTTCTGAATCGTATTGCCTAAACGGTTTTGCCGGTTCACATTTTGTTCATGCCTTCGGAGACATTTCAGGCGAGCCGCTGGACGCACGGGAATTTTCTTTTTCCGACCGTCATTGAAGTGACGGACCAGGCGGTCATCCGGCACAAGCGTTCCTGGTTCAGCCGCGACGAAATGAGCATCAGCATCACCAAGGTCGCCTCGGTGCACATCAAGACCGGACTCATCTGGTCGAATATTTTGATCGAGTCCAGCGGCGGCAGTGATCCGCTGGCCAGTCACGGGCATGCCAAGGCCGATGCCCGGCGCATCCGTGAGTTGATTGAAACCGCCCAGGGAAAGCTGGGGAGCGCGCCGAAAACGCTGTGATCCTTTTGTTTTTCCCATTTCCCTCCGGACGCTAAAATGGGCGCGTTGATGAATGGCCGCCTGCCCATTTACGAGATTGAAGCCGAAATCATTTCGCGTTTGAAATCCGGCCGGCGGCTGATTTTATCCGCACCGACCGGCTCGGGCAAATCCACCCAGGTTCCCCAAATGCTGCTCAAGCACGGCTTGCTGGGCAACGGACAGGTGGTGATTCTCCAGCCGCGCCGGCTGGCCGCGCGGTTGCTCGCGTCGCGTGTGGCCAAAGAACTTGGCGTCGAGCTGGGCCGCGAAGTCGGTTATCAGGTGCGCTTTGAAAACTGCGTCAGCGCCGCCACCCGCATCAAGTTCGAGACCGAAGGCATTCTGCTCCGGCAACAGATCCAGGACCCGGTGTTGCGCGGCGTGCAGGCCGTCATTTTCGACGAGTTTCACGAGCGCCACCTTTACGGCGACATCACGCTGGCGCGGGCTTTGGACATTCAGGAACAGCAGCGTCCCGACCTGCTCATCGTCGTCATGTCCGCCACGTTGGATGCCAAAGTGTTGGAGGAATATCTTTCCCAACGTAGCAGCGGACGTGAGTCCGCTCATTCTTCTTGGGCGAAAAATCAGAGCCGACTCACGTCGGCTGCTACGGGTGATTTTGGATGCGCCGTCCTTTCTTCCGAAGGCCGCGTGTATCCGGTTGAGATCGAATACCTGCCGCGGCGTTCAGGCGCCAACGCGCCGCCGGTGTGGGAACTGGCAGCGGAGACGTTTGCCGATCACGTCCGTTCCGGGGAGCGCGGCGATGTGCTCGTGTTCATGCCGGGCGGCTTTGAAATCAGCCAGACCATCGAGGCCATCCGGCAGTTACCGGAGTCGAAGGGGTATCTGCTCCTGCCGCTGCACGGCGAATTGCCACCGCGTGACCAGGACGCCGCCGTGGCGCGTTACGATCAGCCCAAGGTGGTCGTGGCCACGAACGTCGCCGAGACCTCCATTACCATTGATGGTGTGCGGCTGGTGATTGACAGCGGCCTGGCACGCATTCCGCGTTATGACGCCAATCGCGGCCTCAACACCTTGTTGATTGAAAAAATCAGCCAGGCCAATGCCGATCAACGGGCCGGGCGCGCGGGTCGGACCGCGCCGGGTGTTTGCGCCAGGCTCTGGTCGCGGCCGGAACACGACGAACGCGCGCCGCAGGAATTGCCGGAAATCAAACGACTCGATTTGGCTGAAGTCGTGCTTACGCTCAAAGCTTCGGGGGTTGAAGATCTGCGAAGTTTTCGCTGGCTGGAAAAGCCGGACGAAATCTCGCTGACGCACGCCGAGGAATTATTGGAAGATTTGGGAGCGCTGAAGTCTGTAGCGCAGGCTTCCCAGCCTGCGGGTTCTGGCGGCGTCTCTGCCGCCAGTTCCACCAACGGCGGGCAGGGATGCCCGCCGAACCCGCCGACGAGGACGTCGGCGCTACAAATCACCCCCATTGGTCGCAAGATGCTCGCCTTTCCCGTGCATCCGCGTTATGCGCGCATGTTGTTGGCGGCGCAGGAATACGGCTGCGTTCATCAAGCCTGCCTCGTCGCCGCGCTCACGCAAGGGCGTGATTTGTTGCTCCGCAACGTTGGTCGCGAAGTGGTGTCCGCGCGCCAGGATCTGTTTGGCGACAAGGCGTCGTCGGATTTCTGGATCTTGATGCGGGCGTGGAATTATGCTTCGAAAAATCAATTCCGCATGGATGCCTGCCGCCGGTTCGGCATTCATGCCGTCACGGCTCGTCAGGTCGGACCGCTGTTCGAGCAGTTTCTGCGTATTGCCCGGAGTGAAGGGCTCGATGCCCAGCCGCGTGAAATTAAGGATGAGGCGTTGCAAAAGTGCATTCTCATCGGGTTCAGCGACCGGGTCGCGCGACGGCTGGACCAGGGCACGTTGCGTTGTGAACTCGTCCACAACCGGCGCGGGGTGCTGGCGCGCGAAAGCGTCGTGCAACACAGCCCGCTCCTGGTGGTCGCGGAAGTCCGTGAAGTCGAGGGCCGGGAAATAAACACCATTCTTTCACTCGCCACGGCGGTTGAACTCGATTGGCTGCGGGAATTTTTCCCCGAGGACATGAAATCTGATTTGCATGTCGAGTTCGATTCAACTGCCAGGCGTGTTCAAGCTGCCGAACTGGTGCGATTTCGCGGACTGGCCTTGTCGGCCAAGCGCGTGGAACCGCCGCCCGCCGAAGCCGCGGCACGATTGCTGGCTGGTGAAATTCTGGCCGGCCGATTGCCATTGCCGGACTGGGACCACAGTGTCGGGCAATGGCTGGCACGATTGCACTTGCTTTGCCAGCACTGCCCGGACCTGCAGTTGCCTGCCATTACCGAGGACGACCGCGAACACCTCATCGAGCAGCTTTGCCACGGCGCGGTCAGTTACAAAGACATCAAGGAACGGGAAGTGAAACCGCTGGTGATGTCATGGCTGTCGGCAGCGCAACGCGAGCTGCTGGACAAACACGCGCCGGAACGGCTGACGTTGTCCAATGGCCGCACGCCCAGGGTGGTTTACGAAGATAACAAATCGCCGCACATTGCGCTGCGGATTCAGGAACTCTACGACGTGAACCAGACGCCGAAGATCGCGCTGGGCCGCGTGCCGGTGACGGTCCACATTTTGACACCGGGCATGAAGCCGATCCAGGTCACGCAGGACCTCGCCAATTTCTGGCGCGAACATTATCCGCGCATCAAATCCGAGCTGCAGCGGAAATATCCGAAACACCTGTGGCGATAAAAAGGAACTGGAAAACGGCTGGTTGATTGACGGGGGCATCCGTTCGGCCTAGGCTTGACCTTGAACGAGGCAAATGCGCGAAACATTTTTATCATGAACAAGGAAGATTCACCCGGTTCAGCCGCCGATCCGCGGACTTATCTGGCGGTTGAGCGCACGTTTCTGGCGTGGCTGCGGACGGGAGTCGCGCTGATGGGATTTGGGTTCGTCATTGCCCGTTTCGGTTTGTTTCTGCACGAACTGGCGCTCGAAAAATCAGCCGTCAAAGTTTCGGAATCCGGCTTTTCCATCCCGGCGGGCATCGCCTTGATTGCCATCGGCATTATTGTCTCGTTGGCGGCCGCGGTGCGGTATCACCGGTACCTTCGCGCACTCGACCGGGGTGAAACCCGGACGGCTTTTGACACGGGCCTGGCTTATCTGATCGCGGGGCTGATGGCGCTGGTCGGGATAGCGGTCGTGATTTATCTGGCGGGTTTGCTGTAACTGTTTCATCGGTCCGGCAGACCGATGTCCTGGCTCAATTTGGCGGCCGCTTCGGCGTTCACCCATTTCACCAGGGAAATAAAATTCACCAGCGCCGGGCTGTCGGGTTTCACCTTGAACAGGTTCCGCAAGGCGTGCACGACCTTGGCGTAGGTCTCCGCGTACTTTTCATGCGTCAACCGCGAGACGTAGGATTCCATGATGGCCTGGGCCATCGGGTCGGTTTGTCCGTCGGGCAGATAAGGCAGCAGACAAAAAATTCGGACCAACGCCATCGGTTCGGCTGCCGTCAATGCCAGCCAGCTTTGTTTGACCTCATCCGCGTCATATTTGGCGTGCAGCCGGTCGCGGATGGCCGTGGCGATGTCGTTGGGCGAGGCCCGCTGGGTGAGACGGGCTTTGATGTTTTCCCAGGCCATTTGTTGTTCCATTTCCGGAGTGACGGCGGCCTCGGGTTTTGTCAAGTCCGCCTCAATTCCCTCCAAACCCAGTTCCCGGCCGATGGCCAGGCCGAGGGCTTCCGCCTCGTCCTTGCGAATCCGGGTCGTAGTGGCAATGGCCTTCACCACCGGCCGCTGCCATTCGGGCCTGACCAACCGCAGGATGGCGGCGAGCAATTTGACCGGCGGCGCTTTTTGATTGGGAATGAGATGTTTTACAAAAGTGGCAATCACGCCGTCCAATTCAGGCACCTTATCCAGGCGCAACGTGAGCACAAACTTCAGGGTCCGGCCCGTTCGTCCCCCTTTTCCGATATTATTCACAATCATCAGGCGCTGGTCCGGTCCGGCGACAAAAGCCAGCAAGCTCTCCGCCTGTTTAATCAATTTTTCATCCAGGTTGTCCTGGTCGTTTGTGACCACCAACTGCTCAATCACGGCGGGCAGGCGCTGGGCAAAGGTGCCTTCGGGCGTTTCGGTGTTCTGATGGTTGTAGTAATGGAGTAAATCCAGGATGAACGAAAGTTTGAGGAAGGTGTTTTTTTGCGCCTGGGCTTCGGCGGTGGCCGCCTTGCTGCGTTGAACTCTCTGGTGCAAGTCCACCAGGTCCTTCCGTTTATCCGCGGGCAAGGCTGATTCCTGCGGGAGCAACCCCGCGAATTCATTTTTGAAACCCAATACAATTTCTTCCGGCTTGGGACGCGGATTCAGCTTGGCGTCCGTGGTCAGGTCGTTGAAGCAAACCAGGGCCGGCTCGCCAAATTCGCGGACAATCCGTTCCCGCGGCACCTGTCCCTTGACGAAGCAACGATTGGCCCGGATGACTTCCTGGGAGAAGAACAAGTCCGGCTGGGTAATCAGTGACTGGAGCATTTTCGTTTCGAGCGGCGTGCCCAACCGAACCAGTTCGTCCACGGTTGGTTTTACCGCCGCCGCCAGGTCGCGTTTGGTCTGTTCCAGAACTTTAAGAATCGCCGGTTGCAGCACGTTTCCTTCGATCTTGCCATTGGCCAGGGCGACGCAGACTTCATTGACGTGGGCGTTGTGCTCCACCAGCCTGGAAACGACGACGCCGACATCGCCAATGGGGAGCTTGCTCACCAGGCCGGCAATCAGATTCACCAGTTCGCCGTGAGATTTCTGCCGGTGTTCGATGGTCTTTTCCAGGAGGGTTCGCAATGACTTGTTCTCCTGTTCCAGCGCGCCGCGCTCGGCTTCCAGTTGGTCCACCCTGGACGCGAGGTTGCGCCAGCCCTGCTGAATTTCTTCCATCGAGGGGGGCGGCCGGTTGCCATTCTCTGGTTCTGTCTCTGCCATGACTCAATATTCCACAACCTTGCCACCATTTTCCATTCAATTTTTATCGTGTAAAAACGGGCCGGAAAAGGGGCTCTGACCGGGCCAAAAAAACATTTGCAAACCCGCGAGATAAGTTGAAGGATAAAGGACAATAAGGTTGAAGGATTGATTATGGCACACGTTATTACCAATAAATGCGTGAAGTGCAAGTTCACCGACTGTGTAGAGGTATGCCCCGTGGCCTGCTTTTATGAACTGGACAATCAGCTGGTCATTCACCCGGAGGAATGCATTGATTGCCAGGCTTGCGTGTCGGAATGTCCCGTGGAAGCCATCTACGCCGAGGCCGATGTGCCGGCGGAATTCAAGGCGGACATCCCCTTCAATGCAGCCCAGGCAACGCAGATCAAGGCGGCGGGCAAGGAGGCCATCCTGAAGAAAAAGGAACCGTTGCCGACGGCGGCGGACCGGAAAAAAGAGCTCGGTTTTTGAACTGGCTTCCGGGAACGCCGGCAGCCTGCCGGCAGGTTTCGTGGTCTGGTTCCCAAACCCGCCGGCAAGCTGTCGGCGCCCCCGGATGGTTTTACGAATTAATGGCGTGCAGCGGGAGCCGATCCTGAAAATATTGGACAGAAGCAGCAGGTGAATCGAAACCATGCCGCCCGTGACCGGGCACCGCGCCGGCGAAATCGCGGTAAAGCGTGATGGCGACGTGTTCGTTGCGGCGGATGCAATCCTTGATGGCCTCGGCGTCCTTTTCGCAGTGGATGAGCGTCTTCCACGAGTAGATGTGCCTGGGTTTGTGGAAATCACTGTTGGCAATAAACGGCAGCCGCTTGAGGCCGATGTCGTTGAAGATGTTGTTGCGGTTCGCGATTTCCCAGGCGTCGAGCAGCGGCGCGAATTTTTCCTGGTTTTCCCAAAGATACAACGTGTTCTTCCCCCACTCACTCTTCATGATGTGCGGATGTGAGGCCACGGCCAGCGCGCCTTGCTCGTGGATTTTCTCGATGATTTCGGGAATGTCCAGCGATGGATCCACGGGCGCCTTCAAGTCAATGCCCAGCAAATGCGCGGAAGTTTTCCGCGTGTAACCGTCTTTGTTGAATTCGATGCCGGTGAGCACCAGCATCTGGTACCGGCGCCACGCACGCTGTCGCTCACGCTCAATGACGGCGAAATATTCCCCGATCTGCTCCTGGCCGAGCGTGCAGTTGGCCAGCTCCGACAATTTGCCGAGCAGGCGACTCGGGTCCGCCAGATGATCGGTGATGCAGATGCAATCAAAACCGCGCTCGCCGTAGAAGTCCACAATCTCCGGCACGCTCAACTTGCCGTCGGAGTAATTCGAGTGGATGTGGAAATCGCAGAGCAACATCTGCGGCTGGCCGCCGTTGCCGTTCTGGCGCGGTGCGATCCGCATGACACGTTCCGGCGCGGTCTCGAATAATTTGACCGCCTTGCGTCCGGGTGCATCATGGTCGGCCTCGGCCAGGATGAGTTCGGCGATGCGCAACGCGGCGTCGGGCCGGCTGATTTTTTGCAGGTTCTCGCGCCACTCCGACCAGAGGTGGGCGCGTTTGGCAAAGGCTTTTTCCACCAATTCGGCAACCTCGCGGTTCTTCTCGCCAATCGCACCAAGGTTGTACCGCCAGATCAATTCTGCGTTGCCTTCCTCCTGCCCGGGGATGACCTGGTTGACAATCATCGGGCAACGCGCGGCAATGGCTTCCTGGACGGTCGCGCCGCCGGCTTTGCTGATGACGAGGTGGTGTGACAGCATCAGTTCGGGTATTTGGTTCGTCCAGCCGAACACGCGCACGCGGTCGGCATGTTTGCGTGTGCGCTCGATCAACTCGGCGCGCAATCTGGCGTCACGCCCGACGGTGATGGTGAGGTGGAGCTTGTCCAGTTCCAACAGCCGGTCAATCGCCTTGCCGGCCTTTTTCTTGCCGGTATTGATGATGTACAGCACGCGCCGCGGTTCTTCCCCGACCGGCGCCGGCAATTCCGCCGCGGGTTCGGCAAACACGGGGTTCACGGGAAAGCCGGGCACCTTGATTTGTTTCTCCGGCACGCCGCCGTTGCGCAGCACTTCGGCGGAAGCCTCGTTGGCCACGCAGAAAAGATCGCTCGGCGCGCGGAACCACGCGGAATTGATGGTGATGGAATCGGTGACCACG
>DATEGR010000190.1:0-7023 GCA_035279985.1 Verrucomicrobiia bacterium | reverse complement strand
AAAGTCTATACCGGTCCGCGGTCGTAGGCGGACATTTGTTTGCCCGGCGGACTGTGGATATTCAGCCGAACCAGCTTGGCGGTTTTAACAGGAGGGAAATCGAGATGCCAGGCAGCATTGAGAGCCATGGGTAATCCCGCCGTTCTTTTGTAGTGTCAAACACTATAAAAAAAGTCGTAGCCAAACTGATAGACAAGTCATATTGACCTGGGCAAGAATTGTTTTATGCGAGGAGTCGCGAAATCGCAACTTCGGCAACGGCCGGCCGTCGGCCTGTCCCGTCGTAGCTTTGGAGCGAAGACGGATGGCAGTGTCCCGCATTACGGGATTTGGGATGTCAGGCCCGCGAGTCCACTGTTGATATGAGCGAGGATATCCAATGGCAAGGCAGCCCGGTTGAGGTCAAGGCCCGGCTGGTTCCGCGATACCTTTGGAACACAGCGTCCGTTGACGTATTTGTGGGTGGCCAGCGGATTCTTCGGACGGGTGGCCAGTTCAAATTCACAGGTTCATATTCGGCGACGTTCACCCACGCCGGTTCCACCCATCAGGCAGAGTTGAGTTGGGGTTTGTGTGGTTTGTCGTTTTCATTCCCATACCGGCTCCGGATTGATGGCGCTCCCGTCGCTGATTCCCGGGTTCGCATCCGGAATTGGCCCATGGCATTGATGGTTGCGGCCGTGCTGGTGGCAGCCTGGTTGGCGATTTTCCACTTTATCTATGCAACACGAGCCTGACATCGCGCAGGCCTTCGCCAGGATGAAGGTGCTTCGGCCTCGCAGGTCCAAGTAAACGGTTTCCTGTTTTTTTCTTAAAAGCGCGGCGCGCACCTTCGCTCTTGCCGGGCTACGGCAGCCGGAAAAGGCTCCCGCCTTCTCCCGCACCGCGGGATACGGCGCGGCAGGGAAGGCTGAAGGTTAAAACAATTGCCGGAGCGTGGCGGTCGTTTAATCTGAACTCCCGTTATGCACGAGCAAGTCATCACCATCCGCCCGGCCGCCGAATCCGACCTGGTGATAATCAACGACATTTACAACCATTACGTGCTCTATTCCACCTGCACGTATCAGGAGGAGCCGGAACTACTTGACGGCCGGCAACAATGGTTCCGTCGCCACGGCGACAAACACCCGGTGATCGTCGCCGAGGCCGGTGGGCAGGTGGTTGGTTGGGGATCGCTTTCGGCTTATCACCCGCGCTCGGCCTACCGGCGCACAGTTGAAAACTCGGTTTATGTCCATCACCAACACCATCGACGCGGCATCGGCTCGCGGCTGCTGCAGGAACTCATCGTCCACGCCCGCCGTCTCGGCCATCATGCCATCATTGCCGGCATAGACGCCAACCAGCCTGCCAGTGTCGCGTTACACGCAAAGTTCCACTTTGAAAAGGTCGGCTACCTGAAACAAGTCGGATTCAAGTTCGGCCGCTGGCTCGATGTGGTCTATATGGAATTGATCCTGGATACTCATTGACCCAAATTTACTAAAATTACCGCCATGAGCGTATGAGAAGGGAGACTGAAGGCTGAAAAAATTGCCGGCTGCCAGTCAAAAAGCGATTGGGAAGAATAAGCCGGTTTCAAATAATATGAAAAACCGCATGCCAAAACGCACCTGATGGTGTCTATATGTTTGAAATCATGGCCCCATCATACCGAGGGTCGGAACAACGTTTTCGCCAGAGCGCCTTCACTTTGATCGAATTGCTGGTGGTCATTGCGATCATTGCGATCCTCGCGGCGATGCTCTTGCCGGCTTTAAGCTCGGCGAAGGAGCGGGCGCTGAAAATCCAGTGTGCCAGCAATCTCAAACAATGGGGACTGGCGGTCACGATGTATGCCGGGGACAACCTGGAGTCCTTCCCGTTGAATGCCACCTCCGACGGCGCCAGGGGTTTTGCCTGGATGGGTCTGAGTCTGAACACCAATTTCTACCCCCAATACCTGTATCCCAATCGGCCGGGCAACACCGCGCAGAAGCGGAACCAGCAGGATGTGATTTATTGCCCCACGGATCAATGGCACCGCGCCGTGGAAATCGCAGAGGGCCGGGCGAACCTGATCGGCTACCAGTTTCTGCCCGGACGCGACGCCGCCGGATGGGTGAACTACAACGACATGGGGCTAGGCGAATGGGTTTACCGGAAAAAAATGGGCGGCCCCTATCGGAAGGCACCGGTCATGGTCGACAAGATCCAGGCCACCGGCACCCTTCCCAATCTGGCCTGGTCGGGCAACGCGGGAGTAACCAGCCAGAACCATCCCTACGCGAACCATCTGGGAAGCGCAGCCATACCCCTGGGAGGAAATTTCCTCTACGAAGATGGCGGTGTGCGTTGGGAGAAATTCGATCCCGGTAATTGCAAGGCCACCATTGACGTAGGGTCTGCGGGGGGAGGTTGGACGATTTTTTTCCGTCCGGCAGACCTGGGTCGAGGACCCTGGTGAAACCCCAAGCCGGCTGGCGTTGCCCCGTTGGAGCAATTCCGCTGACGACCCATCGGCGGCGACATTTCGCGCTCATTCGCGTCCAGTCGTGGTTGAAAATCGGGGTGCGAGGGTGGCATAAGGAACAAAATGGAGTATATTAGAGCCGGCTCTGATGGCAGACAGATCTGTGCATTTGGTTCCTCCGATGTTCGGGTTGCAGTTTGTTGTCAGGGCCGTCTGCAATCAAAGTCTGAAAACCAAACGCTAGAGGCTCAAAACAGTTCAGCCTTTCAGTCCAATACGCATGAGCGGACACAAACGCATTCCCACCGATGGTGGACAAAGTTTGAGCCACAACCCTTTTGCCGCGCTGTCCAGCGCCGGGCTCCCGCCCGCACCGGAACAACCTGGCGGGCCGAGCGGCCCGTCCCGCCCTGCGGCGGTCACCGCGAGCCGATCCCCGAGCGGTGAAGTCGAGGCGAGACGGCTCGTCAGCAGCCTCCCCCCACCCAATGCAACCAAACCCGCACCGAAGAACCGCGGGCGCGTGGATATCATCCGGCAGACGGCCGGACGCGGCGGCAAGACGGTGACGGTGGTGAAAGGCTTTGCCGGCATCGGACTGCCGGAAAAGGAGCAACTGGCCAGGGCGATGCAGCGCGCCTGCGGCACCGGCGGAACGGTGAAGAACGGCCAGATCGAGATTCAAGGCGACAAACGCGCGGAAATCGCACGCATCCTGACCGAGGCAAACTTTCGACCCGTGTTCGCGGGCGGCTAGCTGCAAGCCAACGGCCGAAGGCCGAAGGCCAAAACCTGAAGGTCGGCCATTGATTCGATCCGGTATCGGAAACCCGGTTAATCCGCAGCATCAGAATCCCAACAACTCTTGTACCCGGATGCCATCATGGTACGCTCCCGGCGTATGAAATCCTACTGGAGATTATGGTTGGGCCTCCTCCAGCCTGCCCTGATCATTGTCTGCGCCTCCTGTTCCAGACACCATCAGCCCTCCCAAAATGCCGAGTCATTTTTCAACACCGGCTTAAACGAATTGCAGTCCGGCGACTATGCCAGGGCGATCGCCGACCTCAGCCAGGCCATGGCGCTGAAAACCAATTATCCCGATGCCTACCTCTACCGCGGCGAGGCGAAAAGCCGGCTCCATGACTATGCCGGGACCATTGCCGACGACACCCGGGCCATCGAGCTCAAGCCCGACTACGCGTATGCTTATTTCACGCGTGGCAACGCCCGGGCGGCACTCCAGGACTATGCCGGGACCGTTGCCGACGACACCAGGGCCATTGAGCTCAAACCTGAGTACGCGTATGCTTATTTCACGCGCGGCAACGCCCGGGCGGTACTCAAGGATTATGCCGGCGCGATTGCCGATGACACCAAGGCCATTGCCCTGGACCCCAACGACGCCAGGTCCTACCTCAGTCGCGGCAATGCCCGGGCGGCGCTCAAAGATTATCCGAAAGCAATCCAGGATTATAACAAGACCATCGAGCTGGAGCCGAAAAATGCCATGGCGTACTTCCAGCGCGGCAACATCGAGGCTGCGCGCGTCGATTTTGCCGGGGCCCTCGCCGACTTCGACCGGGCCGTTGAATATAATCCCCAATTTACGGACGTTTACGCCGCCCGCGGCGACATGAAATACAACGTCAAGAAATACACCGATGCCATCAATGATTATAATCAGGCCCTTGCTCTCAACCCCCAATACGCCCACGTGTACTGGAGCCGCGGCAACGCCCGGTTTCAGCTGAACGACTACGCCGCCGCCATCGCGGATTGCACCCGGGCCATCAGCCTGAACCCCAATCAGGCCATGGCTTATTTCACCCGCGGCAGCGCCAGGTTACAACTGAAGGATTACCCGGCCGCCATCGCGGATTGCACCAAGGCCATCAACCTGAGCCCCAATTATGCCATGGCGTATGTCACCCGCGGCAGCGCCGAATATTGGCTCAAGGATTTCGAGGGGGCCGTGGCCGATTGCACCCGGGCCATCGACCTCCATTTACCGGGCGCCGATGCCCTTTATTTCCGCGGGCTGGCCGGAACACAACTCAAGAATTACGACGCGGCGCTCGCCGACTTCAACGCCGCCGTCGGGATGGACTCCGCCAATATTGCGTACCTGGTCAACCGGGGTTGGGTGAAACTCGCCCTCAGCGACATTGACGGGGCGGTGGCGGATGGCGCTCGGGCCATTGAATTGAATCCGAATGACGCCGCCGGCTACGTCTTGCGCGGCGAAGCCAGGCGGTTACTGAATAAATTCGACGACGCCATCGCCGACTTCACCCTGGCCATCGGCAAGGACCCCAAAAACGCCCTGGCCTGGTCGTATCGCGGGCTGGCCCGGGAAAATCTCAAGCAGATTGACCGCGCCTTTGCCGACTGTTCCACGGCCGTCCAACTGGATCCTCAAAGCGCGGCAGCCCATGAAAATCTCGGCCTCCTCCAGAACAATCAGTCGCAATTCCAGCCGGCCCTGGAGAACTTCCGCTCGTCCCTGCAACTCGATCCCGGACTGGAATATCCCGGCTTCCGCATCTGGCTCATCCGGACCCGGCTGGGCGAACCGGAGGCCGCCACCCGGGAACTGGCCGGCCGCATGAAATCTCTTTCCGGCGCGGCGGCAGCGGACTGGACCGCCAGGATCGGACAATTTCTCGCCGGTCCCATGACCGAGGAAGATTTCCTGAATACCGCCAAAACCAGCGCGCATAACCCGAAACAGCAGGGCAGCCAGCTGTGCCAGGCCAATTATTACGCCGGCATGAAACATCTGATTGCCGGTGACAAGACCGGTGCCACCGCGCTGTTCAAGAAGTCCCTCGACACCGGCGAAAAGAGTTGCGCGGAATACGTCAGCGCCATGACGGAGTTGGCCGCCTTAAAGAAATAAAACCCGCCCGGATCAGCTGCCACCGCCACGGGACAACACATCCAGGAACGGCAACTACGGGAAGCAATGGCTGAAGGCCGGAGATTGATTCAATTCTGCGGTGCGGAAAGCTGTTCGAGGTCCGCGCCTTCCCGATGCTGAAGGATGGCTTCGATCCGGGGCACATACATTTGCGTTTCCGCGGGCAGATGTTCGGCGATGTCGTCGTAATTGTGCGTTTTGTAGCGGTCCAGAAGCTTTTGAACCGTGCCTTCGCCGGCGTTGTAAGCGGCCAGCGCCAGCCGCCAGTCCTTGAAACGGTCGTAAAGATATTTCAGATATTGCGCGGAAGCGGTCGCGCTTGGCTCCGGTTGATAACGCTGGTCGCGCGGCCACAAGGAAAGGCCGAATCGCTTGGCCGTGTCCGGCATCAATTGAAACAAGCCGGCTGCTCCGGCAGGACTCAGCGCATGCCGGTCAAAGGACGATTCCACTTCCGCCACCCAGACAAGTTCCGGCGGCACCTTTTGCGCGGTAAAAATCGGCTTCAACTCCGGCACATATTCCCTGGCTGAAGCCGACCAGGAAACGACAGAAACTTTCTTGATCCAAAGCTCGCGTTCCTTTTGCGCCGAAGGATTGGCAACCGGCCGGGGCGGCTGGTTGGTTTCAATTTCCGGCGGTGGAACGGTGATCCGGATTTCATCGGCGACATCGAGATAATCCATCTGCGCCTTGAGCCAGGCGGCGTAGGGCTGAGTTTCCCCGGTGCTGTCCAGCAACGACTGGACGGACCGGGCCGTGTCCCGCAACGCCGCCAGATCCACCACGTAGTCGCCTTGATAGCGCCGTTGTATCTCCTGGAAGAATTGCTGCACGACAGGGTCGTCCACGGCCGGCAGCTCATTCAGAACGTTGGTGTCGAGATTTTCCTGCGCCCATTGTTGCGCGCCTTGAATCAATTCCGGCATGGTGGCCGTGTCGTCATCCGCCCACGCAACCAACGACCCGGCCAAAAACAACGCGAGCAGGCGGCAAGCTTTCATGGCTGGTTCCCCTGCCCGGTTTTGTGCATCAACCGGCTCGCTTGAAATATTTTTGAAGGCATAGTGACACTGTGATTCAGAAAAACGATTTTATCAACTGCGTTCGTATTTCTGAACAAGGCAGATATTGAAAAAGCATGAGCAGGTTCGCCGGTTTCCCCTCCCCGGGAGAGGATTTTGTTTTGTGGCTCGCCCTCACCTGCTTCCTCTCCCCCCGGGACAAGCCAACGGGCAGTTTAAATTTGCGGATGCTCGCCAACCCCGCCGCGTTTTTTGCCAAAATGGCGGCCGACGAATCTCCCTCCAATGAAGGAGGGGTGGCCCAAGGTCGGGCCGCTGACGAACGTAAATTGATAAATTTTTGGGCGCCAAGGTGTAAAAACGGGCCTTCAATTCACGCTCCTTGTGAATAAATTGTGAATAGAAGTTCACCTGCCCGTCACCTGGTTGTAACATTCCCATAATAGCGTTTAATCGTTCGAGGACGTGCATGAAAAAGATCCTGATTCTGACGGCCGGATTCGGTGACGGGCACAACGCCGCCGCCCGCAGTTTGCGCGACGCGATTGAATTGCTCGACGAGGACGCGCGCGCGGAGGTCCTCGATCTGTTCGCCGACAGCTATGGCGCATTCAATACAT
>DATEGR010000189.1:0-4181 GCA_035279985.1 Verrucomicrobiia bacterium | reverse complement strand
GGGCGCGCGAAAAACTCGCCGCGTTCCTCGGCTGTCACCCGGCTGAAATCATCTGGACGAGCGGCGCGACGGAGGCCAACAACATGGCACTGCACCATTTCGCGCAGACGCTCGACCCGAAGGCTGAGGTCTGGGTTTCCCCCATCGAGCATCCCTGTATCATGGAATCCTCGAATCGTTATTTCGGCCGGCGCACGAAATTCATTCCCGTCACACATGCCGGCGTGATTGACCTGGACTGGCTGACGGTGGAAATGGCCGATGTCCGGCCGGGGCTCGTCGCCGTGATGGCGGCGAATAATGAAACCGGCGTGATTCAGCCGTGGCGCGAAATCCTGGCTATCTGCCAGCAGTACGAGGTGCCGTTTTTCTGCGACGCCGTGCAATGGATCGGCAAGCTGCCGGCCAAAGGGCTGGGCGAATGCGATTTTCTCAGCGGCGCGGCGCACAAATTCGGCGGGCCGCGCGGCGTCGGCTTTCTGAAAGTTCCCGGTCGCAGCCAGGTCACGCCGTTGATTGTCGGCGGCAAACAGGAACGCGGCCGGCGCGCGGGGACGGAAAACGTCCCGATCATCGTTTCCATGCTCGCCGGACTGGAAGCACGCGAGAAACAGCTTGCGCGCAACGAACACATTTTGCGCGGCGTGTGGCGCGAGAATTTTGAACGCCAGCTTTTGCACAAACTGCCCGGCGCGGTGCTCGTCGGTGCAGGTTCGCCGCGATTGTGGAACACCGTTTCGGCGCTGGTTCCGGAAGGCAACCAGCTCCGCTGGGTTTCCAGACTCGACAAGGCCGGCTTCGCGGTTTCGACCGGCTCCGCCTGCACGACCGGCAAGGAGGAGCCGTCGCACGTCCTGGCCGCGATGCATTTCAAGGCGGCAGACGCGCATCGGGTGCTGCGGTTCAGCAGCGGCTGGGAAACCACCGAGGCGGACTGGGCCGCGCTGGCCGATGCCCTGGGGAAAATCCACGAAGAAATGCACCACGCCAGGGCGCATGCCGAAGCGTGAGAGGTTATGCCGGAGACGACGTGAGGAGTCTTTGTTTTCCCGCATTCCGCATTTCGCGTTCAATGTGAGACTCGTTACCCCGCCTCCGACAATCAAATGAATTTTTCAGGCGGCTACGCGTTGTCGAGCAGCCGCACTTCGCGTTGCGGAAACGGAATGGAAATGTTCGCGGCGCGTAATTCTTCAGCAACGGCCTGATTGATTTCCACCTGCGCCGGGATGAAATCTTCCACCTTGATCCATGGGCGGATGGCGATGTTGATGGACGAATCGGCGAGCAGCGTGACACCGACGACGGGGACAGGTTCCTTGAGCACGCGCGGGTTGGCGCTCAACACGCGGCGCACGATGGTGATGGCGTCGTTCAGATTCGTCCCGTAAGCCACGCCGACGGAAAGACCAAGCTGCCGGACTTTACCGAAGTTGTGCAGGATTTCGCCGATGATTTTGCGATTGGGAATGACGACCCGCGACAGGTCGGTGTGCAACAGTACGGTCGAGAAGAGTTCGATTTTTGTCACCTGTCCCGACACGCCGGCAATTTCGATCCATTCCCCCACCCGGAACGGCTTGGTGAAAATGATGCTCAGCCCCGCCACGAGGTTGCCCAACACGCTCTGCAAAGCCAGACCGACGCCGACACCGGCCACGCCGATGCCGGCCAGCGCCGGGCCGATGGGCACGCTCAATTTTTCCAGCGCCTGCAACATCGCGACCAGAAAAACGAGCAATCGGACGACGCGCACCACCAGCATGACCACCGGCGGCTCGACATTTTTCTTTTCCAGCCATTGCCGGAGCACGCGCCCGATCCACCAGGCGATGACCAGACCAATGGTGAGGATGATGAGCGCGCCGACAATTTGAAATCCGTAGTCGGTGAGGAAATCCACGACTTTCGCCTTAATCCGGACAATAGCGTCAATGGTCTGGCCGGCAGTGTTTCCCATAGGTTCTTAAATTCCTCCACTGGTTAAACGGATTTGTTGCACCGCGTCAACTTCTGAATGATTGACGCCGGCGGGCTTTTTGCCAGTCTGTGCGAGCATGACCGTCAGAACCCGCAACCAACTGATGGCGTTTTCCATTATCGCGGCGCCGTTTGTTTTCTTCTTTTGCCTCCTGCTGTTCTGGGACGCCGAACCGCTGCCACCCGTCCCGCCCCTGCCCAATCCCAATGGCTACGAGAACCTGGTCAAGGCGGGAAATATGGTGTCGAATGACTTCGCGGACTACGACGAACTTACTTCAGCAAATTTGCGTGAAATGGTAAACAAAGATGCCGGGGCATTTCAAATCGCCCGAACGGGATTGCAACAGGAATGCCGGGTCACGTTGGATTATTCGGTGACCTCGTCAGCGCACCTGGATCAGCTGGCCGCCTTGAAACGTCTTGCCTTCGCCTTCGTCGCGGAAGGTCGCCTGGCGGAAATGGAAAAACGCCCCGGTGACGCCGCCAAATCCTTTCTGGACACGATTCGTCTGGGCAACGCGTCGGCCCGTGGCGGAGTCATCATTGATCAACTGGTGGGTACGGCCATCGAATCAATCGGGGTTGGAAATTTGCAGAAGCTCATTGAACAACTTGATGCCAAATCCTGCCGTGAGACCGCCGCAACATTGGAAACCCTGGATTCTCAAAGGCAAACCTGGAACGAAGTGATGCAGCAGGAGCGCGATTGGTCGCGCCGAACATTTCCAGGTATCAGAAACGAAATTGGGCGAATAGCAATGCGGCGCACCCTGCAAACTGCATTCAAAACGGCTGAGGAAAAATTTGATGCTCAGATTGAAAAAATACGCCAATTGACAATTGACCTTGCCGCCCGCGCCTATCAACTGGACAAGGGCCATCCGCCCGCGAACCTCACTGATTTGGTGCCGGATTATCTCAAAGCCGTTCCGCAGGACCCGCTTACCGGCACGAACATGGTTTATTCACCGTAATCTTTCGGAGGGGCGAGTTACACGAGTCCCTGACTTCAAATTCCCATCTCCAGATGGGGACTCGTATAAATTGTCCCTCCGAAAATGGAATTATCCTCCGCGGTAAATCGCCCGGGCCGTGCAGGTTTCGGCCACGACGATCTCGGTTAGCAACGGAAGTTTCGGTTTCAGCTTTTTCCAAATCCAAACTGCGATCTCTTCGCTGGTGGGATTTTTGAGCCCGGGAATTTCGTTCAGGTAACGGTGATCGAGCTTCTCCCAAACCGGCTTGAAAGCGGCCGTGATGTCAGCATAATCCATCAGCCAGCCGAGCTTCGGATCGCATTCGCCCGCGACGACAATGTCCACCTTGAAGCTATGACCGTGCAATCGCCGGCATTTGTGTGATTTCGGCAAATACGGCAACCGATGTGCCGCCTCGAACTGAAACGTCTTTCGCAATTCCATTTTCATAAATTTTTAAACACGGATGAACACAGACAAACACGGATAAAAAATATGCCCTCAACCCGGTCCTCTCCCGTCCCACGGGAGAGGGTGGCGCGGAGCGACGAGTGAGGGAAATCTGTGTCCATCCGTGTCCATCCGTGGTTAATTATAATTCCAGGTCTGTCCACATCACCAAATCGCCGAGCGCCGGCCGGCCATCGTGCCGCCACGTCAACGGGGGATTCTGCATCCGGCCGAGGGGGCAGACCCGTGTCACACCCCAGCGCGCCAGTTGCGTGGCCAGCTCCTCTGCCTGATGCTCCGGCGCAGCCATGCCGACGGTCGAAACCTTGCCCCGCACGACTTCGGCGTGTTGCAGCAGTTCGGTCAAATCCTTCACCGGTTTCACGTAAATGAACCGGTTCAGGCAGGAAATTTGAAACCGCGCATCTGCCTCAAAAACCACCGTCCACGCCGTGGACTCCTGGCTGTGCCACATCAGCGTCTCAGGTGCATGCGCCGCGCGCACTTTGTAAATCCCCCGGCGCGAGGCAATGCCGGCCGCGTGCGGCGCCGGCAGTTCACCGCGCGGCTCGGTCTGCTCGCGCCGTTCCAATTCATCCGCCAGCAATTCGGCAAACTTTTCCGGCGACATTTCACCGCCGGTTTGCACATAAATCACGTGCGGCGACAAACAGCCGAGCTGGTTCCACGCCACGACATCGTCCGCCGCGGCGGCCGCGATTTTCCGGGCACGCGAACCATGCAGCATTTCACCGGTCACGAAACCGAAAC
>DATEGR010000188.1:0-7290 GCA_035279985.1 Verrucomicrobiia bacterium | reverse complement strand
CCGTCGTCCGGCGCGCCCTGGTAAAAAGCGAACCCCGCCTGGGTCATGGGTTTGATCCGGTTCAAAAACGCGTTGGCATAATCGGTCGTGCCGGGATTATAGCCCACAAAATGGAATTCAAATTTCAGCCCGCGCCGGTGCAGCGCTTCCGCCACATCCAGCAATTCCAATTGGCGTTTGCGCTCACAAATGAAGCCGACGTTTAACAGGACGCAAGGCCGGGGGCCGGGCGGCGGCGGCGGATCAATAAAACCCTGCCGGAGCGGATGAGGCATCAGCCAGGTTCTGCGGGCGCGGGATTTCACCAGTTTTTCAGTATAGGTAGAATTACAGAGCACACCCTGGGTGCGCGGCAGGGTAAATTTTTCCAGATGCGCGGCGAGCCACGTGTAGGTCCCAAACCGGGGCCGGTTCAAGCGCGCCTGCTCAGCCATGATGCCCTGCATGGCCACCACGTTGGGATAGCCGGAAAACGCGGCGCTGATGGCGCATTCCCTTTCCGTTCCGTCTCCTTGCACGACGTCCGGTTGAATTTCGCGCAACTTCCGGCGGACGGCGCGGATGCATCCCTGGTAGCCGGTGCGCAACCAGCCGAACTTGGGCACCAGCAGGGTATGGAACCAGATATTGTCCGCCAATTTTTCCGGTGATGGCATTGGCTTCTGGATGCAGGAAATCACATGGACTTCGACGTCCGGCAACTGCGCAAAACCATCGAGCAGCGAAGCCGTGCCGCCAGGCAGATGAGGTTTTACCTCGTGGTACTTCCGGTAAGCCTCGCGGAAATCCATGGCCAGATTGGCGATTTTCATTTTGACACGAATATCAGCTTACCGAATGATGGGCAAGCTTGGCACTGCGCTGAACGGCCGGGTAGTGTCCGGATTTGGCGTCCGAATTGCCGAGGTGGAGCGCGAGTTGTCTCAACTCGCAGCATATTCGACCACTTCAGCCACTGCGGATTGAGGACAATCCGCGCCCCGGGTGATTCAGGACCGTACCAAAGGTTGGGCGATGCAGCCGGTTTGAGTGCCACATGGGTTAAGGGCGGTTTTAATTTGCACTCCAAACTGTACGGCCAATGGGGCGGTCTCCTGATTTGTAGGCGACGAGGTGACGAGTCGTTGGGCCAGCACTCCTCACGTCGTGCCCTACAATCAAATCAGAACACTACCCCTTCAATGGATGCAGCTTTACTCATTAAAAAAACTCCTTAAACTCCTGATGCCGACGGGCAAAATCATTTATTTGTGATCAATTGGATCAAAAATCTGTTGCGTGGGTGCCTGCTGCGAGGTCCATGGCTGAAAATCTGGATTGCCCGCAAAGCCCGGAGAATGGATCGCGCCTATTGCGCTGAATTGGTCCGCGCCGCAGCGCCGGAAAAACCCGCCGGTGCGCCCAAAATTTCCGTGGCGGCCGGTACCCCCTTGCGCTCCATTCTGTTCATTGCCGACTGCATGTGGGAGTTGAACGATCTGGTGCCGGAACTCCGCAAAATCGCCGCCGTGTCGGTGCTCGACCTGCATCCCGCCTTGAAACAAAAACCTCCGGCCCAGACCGACCGGCAAACCGTCACGGCGACCATCCGCGACTTTGCCGCCGCGCAGAAAAACCTTGCGCCGGACGTGGTTTTTTTTTACGCCCGCCCTGCTCTGCTGTCCGAGGAGACCTTTGAGGTCTTGCGTCGAAGCTGGCATTGCCCCCTGTTCGGAATGAGCCTTGACGACAAGGTGGAATTTTTGCCTTACGGCATCTTTTCGGCAGGCAATGACAACTACCAGCGTTGGGCCGGAGAATTCGATTTGAACCTGACCAACTGCCTCGCGACCACCAAATGGTATCGGCAACGCGGTTTCCCGTGCCTTTATTCGCCGCAAGGGGTGCATTTGCCGGATGGCCTGAACCCGCCCGCATCGGCGGATTACACATATGAATTCAGCTTTCTCGGCTCTATCAAGCCCGAACGGGAGGTTGTCATCAACGAACTGCTCCGCTTCAACATTCCCATCAAACTGTTCGGGAGCGGCTGGCCGGGCGGCCAATGGGTGGACGATCCCAATGCCATTTACCGTGGCTCGCAGCTCAACCTCGGCATCGGGCTGGCATCGCCGTCCCAGACCTTGACGACCGTCAAGGGCCGCGATTTTGAATGTCCCGGCGTGGGCGCCTGCTATCTCACGACCTACAACTGGGAACTGGTTGATTTCTACGAATTGGGCAGGGAAATTCTGTGTTATCGGTCGGTTGAAGAATTGATCGAAATGTATGCGTTCTATCGGAAACGGCCGGAGGAGTGTTTGAAGATCGCCCAGGCCGCCTGGCGGCGGTGTGCGGCCGAACACACCTGGGAACAGCGCTTCCGGAAAGTTTTCCTGCAAGCCGGCTTTAAATTGTAGATTTCCTGCACGCCATTTTCTCAACACCAAACCTTCAGGAGCGACGATACTGATCAGAGCCTGGTGAGATCCATCCCGGACGGCGCAAAAATCAAGTTGTTGTAGTCGTAGCGTTCTTTCAATTGGTGCGGCTGGAAACCGTTGAGCGTTGGGTCCCAAACGGCATAGTCCCGTGCCATCAGATGTTCAATCAAATGGCGGCTGGTCGTTTCTGCTCCGTAGTCGCCGGTTTCGAGCGAGATCAGAGGCCGTTCGTCGTGGAGCAAATTCTCCGCGCCGATTAGAATTTCCTTTTCAGCGGATTCCGCATCAATCTTCACCAAGGCAATCCGGTTGCTCAATGTTTGTCGGAAACTGTCGAGTGTGGTGGTTTCCACTTGAAACGGAGTGCCCTTGTCCACCGCCTCCAATCGCGCCTTGGTGAAACTATTGTAGCCCATCCACTGCAAGCCGTAGTCATGGAAAGTCAGCGTTCGGCGGGAAGACCAGACTGCAAGCGGATGGACGGTTACATTTGGAAACCGATTCACATTGGCGCTGGCCAATTTACACGTGGACGGCGTCGGCTCAAAGGAATGAACCTGGCCTTTTGGGCCGACCAACTGCGCGAAGAGTGTCGTGAAGTAACCGAGGTGCATACCGATGTCCACCACCACTTGGTCAGGCTGAACCAGCCGCAGAAATGCGTCGGTAAGTTCGTCTTCATAAGCGCCATACGAGATTATCTCGTTGCTGACGGCTTCTCCGCTGACGACAGTAAATCCGGATAAATGAAACGCATCGGTTGTTTGCACGGTTCCCACAGGTTTGCGGAGAAGGTTTTTGCGCAGTTGATTGGCGATGAATCTGCCCGGAGCAAGGAACGGTTTATGCCATGAAGTCGCATGTTTGTATTTCATGCAACGCCTGAATTGTTGAATTAAATCCGATTCAAGCATAAACGCTCAAAGAGCTATTCGTGAACATTAAGGATTTGTTCCCGATCATATTTAGCCCCGCAGGTGGCCTGCCCTTCCCGCCCAAAGCGCTCCTAAGTCTGCGGTATAACGAAATTCTTCTTCAATCTGAAAGCCATTATGCGCGAGCCAATCAGCGCACTTATCCCGCAAGGCAGTCGAGTGGGTTTCGATGTGCATTTGCCTGATGCCTTTTGCATAGTTACCCAAACCATGCAAAACATCCAATTCGGCGCCTTCCACGTCCACCTTTAGAAAATCCGGCGGCGTCAATCCTTTGACATCCACCAAATCTGCGACCGACCATACCGCTACTTCGATTTTTTTGGCGGATTTTGGCGAACTATTGCCGGCCAGATGGCCTCCGCGCGGATCATCCGTGACTTCAAATCCCATGGTGCCGGAGGAAGCGCCGACGGCGCAATTGAAAGCCTGGGCTTTGTTCAAATTCAAGTAATTTTGGGAACAGATCTCATAGTTGGCCGGCATCGGTTCAAAACCATAAATCCGCGCTTCCGGGCAGAGTGCCGCGAGGGAAAGCGACGCGATGCCTATATTGGCCCCCAAATCGTAGATGACTTTTGGTTTCCAGTTCAATTCTCTCAACCCGGCCAGACGGTCGTTTCTGAAGAATTCCACGAGCATGGGAGCGTCTTGTCCGTTGTCCCTGACCTGTATTTTCCAAAGCCTTCCCGCCCCGGCGCGAAATGCGATAAGGCGGATTTTTTCCGGAGCGTACCGGGACAAGTTGCGGTAAACGAGCCCGCGCTTTAATTGCGCCAAATAATACAGGCTGGCAATTGACGAAAGGGAATTCCCATATTTAAGGGCAAATCCAAACATCGTAAAATAATCAAGGATCCGATTGAGACGGGTTTCTGGCGGCGCGCCGTTTTGCATCGCCAAAATGTTTCAAAACTTATCTCCCATGAACAGAATATTCTCAAAGGTCGGCGACTAAAATCAAATCGGCTGCAATCCAGCCAGCTCGGTTCCGTTATTAGAATGCCACCTTGACCGGGCCGTTGCTCTGCGACCAAACTGTGCGAGCCAAATGATTATTCGCCGGCCAGTTCCAAACAATCCGGGTCAACTCAAAGCCCTGTTCAGCCGGCTGTACAACTCCGCAGTCGTATGGTCGTGGATTTTCAACGGTTTTCGCCTGCTTTCGGGACTGCTCCTTTTGCCGCTGGTGCTCCGCGAGTTGTCCACGGCCGACCTGGGAATGTATTATGTTTTGTTGAGCCTGGTGGCGCTGGCGCCGATTATTGATTTCGGGTTTGGCCCATCCATCGGGCGGTTTGTCAGTTACGCCACGGGCGGTGCGGAAACGTTGCACGCCTATGGCCCGCCCACTCCGGGAAAGACGGGAGCTCACAAGTACGATCTGCTCTGGCAACTGCTGCACACCACACGGGTGCTTTACCGGTACCTGGCGCTGGCCATCCTGGTGATCATGGGAATCTGGGGAACGTACCTCGTGGAGCTGCGCATCAGCGAGACCACTTCAACTTTGGTCACGCGGCTGGCCTGGGCTGTAACCCTGGCCTCCACGGTGCTTGATATTTACTGGAACTGGTGGACGACTTATCTGATCGGTCTGAATGAGGTGCGGGCGGCCGCCCGCATCAGTGTACTGGGGGTGTCCATGAAATTCGTCCTGGCCGCCGGGCTCCTGTTAAGCGGAGCCGGTCTATTGAGCGTTCCTATTGCCACCCTTTTCAGCAGTGTGTTGCAGCGGGGACTGGCGCGACGGCAATGCCTGGCCCGGCTGAAAGGTCACCCGCCACCTGCCGAGTTTGACGTGAAAAAACAGCTCCGGGCACTGTGGCCCAACAGTTGGCGGCTGGGGGTGCAGTTCGTGAGCGGTTATCTCACGATAAATGCGAACACCGCCATCTGCCTTGCGGTGTTCGGACTGGCGGCGAATGCCCGTTACGGCCTCTCGATCCAGGTCATGAACATAGCCTTGGACATGGCTGCAGTGTGGACAAGCACCAAATTCCCGATGATTGGCCAATGTTATGCCCGTCACGACTATGCGCAGGTGCAGCGAGTGCTTTGGCCGCGATTTTGGCTGCAAAACATTACGTTTCTGACTCTCGGTGCGGTACTGGTTGCCGGTGGGCCGACACTTTTACAATGGTTTGGCAGCGGAAAAGCGATGTTGCCCATCGCCTGGCTGCTGGTCTTGATGCTATACACCTTCCTCAACATGCAATTCACTCTCTGGGGTACCCTGATCGCGACCGGAAATCGCCTCACTTATTTATGGCCAACCGTGGCCACCAACATCGGCAGCCTGATTTTGTCACTGACACTGGTGCATTTTACGCAACTCGGCCTTGGTGCGCTGGTGCTCGGCCCGCTGCTGGCTGGATCCGTTTTTAATTACTGGTATTGGCCGGGATTCGCCGCCCGGGGGATTGGGACGACATTGTTCCACTTTCTATTTTTCGGCCCCACCCAGCCCAAACTTTCCAGCACCACTGAATGAGCCGGGCGTTGGCGCGGGTGACGTTAACGGATCCGCCTCTCAAAAAAGCGGCGCCAGCCGTGCGGTGGTTTCGGAGACCAGCGCTGGTGGGGATGTTCGTTGGCCAATCATGTCGTTGACCCGCCGACGACACAAGCTGATGCCGCCTGGTCACACCAGATTCCGGGGTGAGGCGTCGGGCGGCAGTTTCAAATCGTCCCGGGCCTCACCGCGCGCCGCAAGCCATTCGATGATGCGGCGGATGGCCAAGCTCAAGGCCTCGTCCGAAGTTCGCGGCAGGGAGAAACCGGCTTGCCGAAGTTTCGTGGAATCCATTCTGGATTGCGGAACGTCTCCCGGCCAGCCCGCAACGGTGGTGCCATAGTGGATTTTCGTCCGGCCCTTGAATCCCAGCTGGTCAATCAATTCATTCGCAATAAACCGCACGGACGTGGCGGCAGCCGGCGCGACGTTGAAAACATCGAACTTCGCTGCTTCCAGTTTCGTGCAGCGTTTTGCCCCAAAAATGAGGGCAGCAACCAGATCGCGGACATACACGTAAGGCTTGGCCTGATGACCATTTCCCAGGACTTTCAACTTTCGTGAATCTTTCGCCAATTGCCGGATGAAATCATAAATCACGCCGTGCGTGGTGCGTTCGCCCACAATGTTGCCAAACCTTAAAATGATGCCGCGCAGCCCAAACGTGCTGCAAAAGGCGGTGATGAGCGCCTCGGAAGCGACCTTGCCTGCGCCATAAAGGCTGACCGGCAGGCACGGGCCCAGGCCTTCATGCGTCACGGTCGTACCCACATCGCCATAGACGGTGCCGGAACTGGAAAAGACAATTCGCGGCACATGATGGCGCCGCATGGCTTCCAGGACGTTGTAGGTGACAATCGTTTCCTGTTCGAGGTCCAACCGGGTGTTGTCCAGGCCCCAACGGGCATCCGGATTCGCCGCCAGATGAAAAACCTGTTCAACCCCCCGGAAATGCGGCGCGGCCTTTTTTAAATCCAGAAGGTCGAGCTTGTGAACGTTCAGCCGGGAATCTTTTTTATGATGGGCCAGGTGCTCGTGCCGGCCGGAGGAAAAATTGTCCAGCACCCTGATCTCCCGCGTTGCCGGGTTGGCCAGCAGGGAATCAATCAAGTGGGAACCAATAAAACCCGCGCCGCCCGTTACGAGATAATTTGTGCGTCGTTTGAACTTCATGCCGTTGTTGACACAGGCTACGCAAAGCGGAGTTTTAATCAAACTGAAACCACCTGCTGGTATTCCGGCACGAGCACTTCGGCTTTTGGCTTCATCTGTCGGAGCGTCCCGGCGTGGGCGAGACATTGCGATTCCTCGCCATGAATGCAGAAGATTTTTTTGAGGTCGCCGGTGATTTTCTGAACGTAGCTCTTCAATTCGTTTTTGTCGGCATGGCCGGAATAGGTGTCGAGCGAAACCACCT
>DATEGR010000187.1:0-12189 GCA_035279985.1 Verrucomicrobiia bacterium | reverse complement strand
TCCGCGCCGGCCACCTCCAGCCCGCCTTCGGTCGTCACTTCCGTCCGCCGTTCGGGCACGATGCAGACGATGTCCGGTTTCAATTTCAACGCGATGCCGATGATTTCCGGTACGTTGGCCATTTCGAGGTTCAAGCGGGTTTTGACCGTTTCGCGCAGTTTCCAGATGTCCCGGTCCTGCATGTGCCGGCGGTCTTCCCGCAGATGCGCGGTGATGCCGTGCGCGCCGGCAGCCTCGCAAATCCGCGCGGCTGCGACGGGATCCGGCTCGCCGAATCCGCGTCCACGATAACGCGCTTCGCGCACCGTCGCCACGTGATCAATGTTAACGCCCAGTTTGAGCATAAAATCAACTTGCGGCCGCGGTAAAGGCACCGCAAAACGTTTCCTGTGCCAAAAGCGCCGCCGATTGGCAAATGCAATTACATTCTAATTGCCCCGCGGCACCGAATCCGGTTTGCTTTGGCGTGCCGAACGTCCGCCGGTTTTTCAAATACTGGTTGCCGGTAGTGGTCTGGATGGCAGTGATTTTCACCGCCTCCAGCGATGTGCATTCCTATGAACATTCGTCACGGATTATCGCGCCGCTGTTGTACTGGTTGTTTCCTCACATTTCGGCGGACACGGTTGATTGGATTGTCTTCATCGCCCGCAAATGTGCGCATCTGGCCGAGTATTCCGTGTTTGCGTTGCTGCTCTGGCGCGCGTTTCGCCGGCCACAAAGAAACCATCCGCGTCCATGGAACTGGCGTGAAGCGGGGTGGGTGCTGCTGATCGTGGCGTTGTACGCGGCGAGCGACGAATTTCATCAAATATTCGTGCCGACGCGCACGCCTGCTATGCATGATGTTGTCATTGACACCCTGGGTGGGGCGGCCGGTTTGTTCGCACTTTGGCTTATTGGCTGCTGGCGAAAACGCTGGTAATCTTATGACGTGAGACGTCCGCTGGTCAGCGTCGTTTCGTGCTACACCGTTGGTCTGCTGCTCGCCGAAATAGTTCATCCGCCACTCGGCGTGCTGTTTGCCATCACCTTTGTCGTTCTCCTTCTCGCGGTCGTCCTCGGGAAATTGCGTTCCTGGCTGATCTGGCTGCTGATTGCGCTGGCGGGCTGGACGAATCTGGCCGACCGTACCACCGTCATTTCGCCACGTGACCTGCGTGTATTGCTTGGCAATGACAGCGCCATCGTGGCCGTGCGCGGCACTTTGCTGGAAACCCCGCACGTTAAAATCGTCGAACGCGACAATCAGGAAATCGAACACTCGCTGGCTCGGGTCAGAGTTGCCGGACTGGGTCGGGAAGAAAGCTGGCGGCCGGCTGCTGGCGAAGTCATCGTTGCCACGCCCGCCCCGTTGCCCGCCAATTTCTTTGCCGGCCAGCCGGTGGAAGTCACGGGTGTCATGGCCCGGCCGCCGTCGCCGGTGGCCGAGGGACTTTTTGATTATCGCAACTATCTCGAAACCCGCGGAATCTATTACCAACTCAGGACCGGCTCCACCAACGACTGGCAATTACGGGCGCCGGTGTTGGCCAATCCGCCGTCAACTGACCGGTTTTTGAACTGGTCGAAGAAAACACTCGCGTTGGGGCTGCCGGTGGAAGACGAACCGCTGCGCCTGCTTTGGGCCATGACCCTCGGCTGGCGAACAGCGTTCACCGGCGACATCAGCGAACCGTTCCTGCGCGCCGGCACCATGCACTTGTTTGCCATTGACGGGCTGCGTATTGCCCTGATTTCCGGGATGCTCGTGGCGCTGCTTCGGGTGTTGCAGGTTTCCCGTGGCTGGTGTGGGGTCGTGGCCATTCCGGTCATCTGGTTTTACACCGCGGCGACCGGCTGGGAATCCTCCGCCGTCCGCGCTTCGGTGATGATGACCATCGTGCTGGGCGGCTGGGCGTTGAAACGGCCCGGCGACACGATTAATTCACTCGCCGCCGCCGCGTTCCTCATTCTGTTATGGGAACCGCGGCAATTTTTTGAAGCCAGTTTTCAACTTTCATTTTTCGTTGTGCTCATCATCGCGCTGATGTTGCCGCCGTTGAACCGGCTCGTTGACCGGTGGTTGCGGCACGATCCGCTCCTGCCGGATGAACTGCTTCCGCGCTGGCGGCGCGTGCTGACCACCACGTTACGGATGCTGGGGCGTTATTGCGCGCTTTCGTTCGCGGCCTGGGCCGGCTCCCTCCCGCTCGCGGCAAAATATTTTCACCTGTTCAGTCCGGTTTCGACACCCGCCAACATTGTCGCCGTGCCGCTCGGTACACTGGCGTTGATGAGCAATCTGGGTGCGCTCCTCTGCGGCACGTGGTTGCCATGGGTAACGGCGTTGTTCAACCACGGTGCGTGGTTTTTCATGCTGGCGATGACGTGGGTCAGCGAAGTTTTCACCAAAATTCCGGGAGCCTTCTTCTACGTACCCGAACCGTCGTGGCTGGAAATCGGGCTTTATTACGCGTTGCTGGTCGGTGGGTTGAGCGGCTGGTTATGGACGCCTAAACGCAGGATTTGGAGTGTGACGGCGTTGATTATGATTGTCGCCGGTTACGCCTGGCACTGGCAAACCGCCCGCGGCGAAATTAAACTGACGGTCTTGCCGCTCAACGGCGGCCAGTCGGTGTTTGTGGACGCGCCGGGGCGGAAGAATGACTGGCTGGTGGATTGCGGGAATGACAATGCCGTCGAGTTCACCCTCAAGAACTTTCTCCGTGGGCAAGGTGTGAACCGGATTCAACGCCTGGTGTTGACGCATGGCGACTCGAAAAATTGCGGGGGCGCAACATCGCTCGGCCGACTTTTTGGCGTTGGCGAACTTTGGACCAGTCCCGCAAAGTTTCGCTCGACGGCATACCGTGCGGCTGTTTCCGAATTCGAAAAGCCACCGGCCCGACGCAAAATTTTCAAATGCGGCGATGCGGCCGGTTGCTGGCGGGTGTTACATCCGGCCGCCCGGGATAATTTCCCGCGCGCGGACGACAATGCGCTGGTGATGTTCGGCGATTTTTCCAGCGCAAGGATCCTGCTGCTGTCGGACCTGGGGCGCGCCGGTCAAAGTGTCTTGCGCGCGCGCACCAACGATTTGCGCGCGGACATCGTGATTGGCGGCCTGCCGAACGCAGAGGAGCCGCTGGCCGACGAACTCCTGGAGGCGATTCAGCCAAAGGTGATTGTGGTTGCCGATTCGGAATTTCCCGCGACGCGGCGCGCCGGTCATGAGTTGAAAGAACGCCTGGCCGGGCGCAACGTGCCGGTAATTTATACCCGTACGGCCGGGGCGGTGACGATTGTTGTGAACCGAACCGGCTGGAAATTGCGGACGATGGACGGGCAGTATTTTTCGTCTCCGTAGCAGCGGATGTGAATCCGCTCATGCTTTGCTGGAAAAATCAGAGCCGGCTCACGCCGGCTGCTACATTTTCTTGGTGATAACGGCCGAAACATACCGTGCCTGCGGGATGGGGAATTTTTTGACCTCGATGGTTACGCTTTGCGGTTTGAATTCGGCCAGAATCAGGGCAGCAATGTCGGCGGCCAGCTTTTCAATCAGTTTCCAACTGCGCCCGTCACCAAACTTCAACAGCCGTTGCGAAACGGCGAAATAATCAATCGTGTCGGCGATACCGTCGGATTTCGCCGCTTTCGCAAAATCAAAGTCCATCTCGATCGTCAACAGCAAGCGTTGCGGCCGGGCGCGTTCATTTTCCGGCACGCCGACGCGGTAAAAAACTTCAAGATCAACGATGGAGATGCGGGACATTTATGATTTACGATTTATGATTTTTGATTTGGAGGAGCGCGAGACGCCGGATTTGACATGCGAGACGCCAGTCTTTCCCTTCAAAACTGCCTCCAACAGGATTCTGGTGGGCGTGTTCAGCGGCATTTTCAGCGCCCCGGCGGTGCTGACCCAGCGGAATTCGCGCGCTTCGTCGTTTAAGATCACAACCGGTTTGCCGGCGCAACGGCAGGTGTAATTCAGCAGCACGAAATGCGCGTCGCGATAAAACTCTTTTGAGTGGATACAATCCTGCACGAGGACGAACTGGATGTCGGTTACGTCGAGTCCGGTTTCCTCCGTGATTTCGCGGCGCAACGCGTCCATCGACGCCTCGCCCCACTTGATTTTGCCGCCGGGAATGCCCCAAAGATTCGACCATTTGTGCGTGCGGATCATCAGCACGTCGCCCGCGGCATTGAAGATCAGCGCGCCGACCGTGGCCAGCGGCGGATGTATTTCCTCGAACCGTTCGGTCTCCGGCTTCAGCCGCATGTCGTCCTGCTCCAAAAGGTGGCGCAATTCGCCGAGATGTTCGACAATCACATCCGGTTTCACCTCGCGCAGTTGTTCCAGCGTGTTGTAGCCGGTCAGCACCGCACAGGAATGGATGCCGCCATGGCGGGCGGTTTCAATGTCGTGCTGCATGTCGCCGATGAAAAGTGTTTCATCCGGCACCAGTTGATTTTCGGCGAGGATTTCGTGGATTTTTTCCCGCTTGTCCAAAACTCCGGTGTAAGGCCGGTCCAGGAAGCCATCGAAACCGGTCACGCGGCTTTGAATCAAAAAATGGTCGGGATGGATGGTGCTCAACACAAAGGTGCGCACCTGGCGGGCGCGGCAAAATTCAAGGAAATCGCGCGCGTACGGCAGTTCCGCGACCGAATCCTGAATTTCGCGGTAATGGCTGTGGAACCAGTCTTCCAGTTGTGGCAGCGGCACGTGCGGCGTGTGGCGGTGGTAAAAATTCGTGAACGGCAGGGAAAATTCCGCGCGAAATTCGTCCAGTGACATTTCGGGGCGGTCGGCCCGGGCGAGAACGAAGTTGGTCGCCTTCCAGACGGCAGGCAGATCGTCCACGAGCGTGCCCGACCAGTCGAAGATGATGTTGCGAATCACGCCGACAGTCTAACGCAGGGAAAATTTGAGGCAACAGAATCAGGGTTCCTCATCGTAGGGCACGCCGTCAGGTTGCATAACCGGGTAGCCGGGTTATAATGGCGATAAGCATGAGCCGAGCGATTTCCAGTTTCCGGCTTTCATCAACCCGCCTGCCGTTCCCGGGCGGATTCACCTTGATCGAACTGCTGGTCGTGATTGCCATCATTGCGATTCTGGCGGCCATGTTGTTACCGGCATTGGGGCGGGCAAAACTCAAGGCGCGAGGGATTCAATGCATGTCGAATCACCGGCAATTGTGCATTGCCTGGAGTTTGTATTCGGACGACAACCAGGACCAGTTGTTATTTTCAAGCGAGGATCCGTATAACCCGCCGACGACCAATCAAGCGTGGATTACCGGCACGCTTGATTTTGATCCGGCGAACCAGTTGAACTGGGATCCTTCACTCACCATCGAACAGAGTCCGATGTGGCCCTATTGCGGCCATAATCTGGCGATTTGGAAATGCCCGGCGGACACCTCGTTCGTGGTGGTCAACGGGCAGCAGAAACCGCGCGTTCGCAGCATGTCCATGAACGTTTATCTTGGCGGCTGGGGCGGCACTTATGGCAATTGGGACCTGGTGATGGGTTCGGTCTGGAGCGGTTTCAAACTTTATCGAAAACAAACCGAATTGGCCGACCCCGGCCCCTCCCGCGTTTTCGTGTTTCTCGACATGCGGCAGGACAGCATTGACATGGGGAATTTTGCCACCGATATGGCGGGCTGGCCCAATCAACCGGCCAGCTACAGCTTCTTTGATTTGCCGGGTTCTTACCATGGCCGCGCGGGTGGTTTTTCATTCGCCGACGGTCATGCGGAAATACACCCCTGGCGCGATGACCGCACCATGCCGCAGCTGGTGCCCGAAGGTAACGTCAACGATTGGTTCGCCTCGCCGAACAATCCCGACGTTGCCTGGTTGCAGCAACACGCCACCCGGCCCAGGCAATAAACAACTGCTTGCGGCAACGGTTGAATTCCGATAATTCCCGGAGCGCATTTGTTTCCATGCTTATTGCCTTCCACAAGCCATTCGGTGTCGTCTCGCGATTTACCAGTGACGGCTCGGCGAATCGCACGCTGGCCGGGTTCGGTTTTCCAAAAGATGTTTATCCCATTGGCCGGCTCGATGCAGATTCGGAAGGCCTGCTGCTCTTGAGCGACGAACCGGAGTGGAATGAACGTCTGCTGCATCCGCATCATGCCCACGAACGCGAATACTGGGCGCAGTTGGAACGCATCCCCACGCCGGATAGTCTGAAAAAACTGGAAAAGGGCGTGATTATTCAGGGGCGGCAAGCCCTGCCGAGTCGCGCATGGATTTTGGACCCGCAGCCGGAAATATCATCCGTAGCAGCCGATGTGAGTCGGCTCCCTCTTCCGACTAATCAGAGCGGACTGACGTCCGCTGCTACGATGATTAAAATCCCGCCTCGCGATCCGCCCATCCGCTTTCGCAAAACCGTGCCGACGTGCTGGGTTGGTCTGGAATTGATCGAAGGCAAAAACCGGCAGGTGCGCCGCATGACCGCCGCCATCGGGCATCCGACGCTGCGGCTGATTCGGGTACGCATCGGCGGATTGAAACTTGGCACGCTGGCTGCAGGTGAATGGACGGTGCTCACGGCCGAAGAACGCCAGTTCCTGGTGAATTGACGGTGTAATAGTTCAGGTTGCCCGGTTTTGGCTGGCTGTGCTCGTTATGCTTTTTTTCCTGGCGAATAGTGTCGTATTAACGCTCGCCACCCTCGCTTCCTGGTGGTTGAGCGGCTATGACGCAAAGCTGACGGGTGAGGATGAAAGAAAAGATTTTATCCGCCGGGCGATCCGTTGTGGCATCACCCTGTTCCTGGTGGAATTGGCCTTTTGGACTTTGTGGCGGTACTGGCGATACGGGGACCAGGCCAGCGGCATGGCCTACCTGATATTTGTCCTGCCGCTGGCTCTCCTCTGGGTCGGTTGCCTCAGCGAATGGTGTGCTCACGGGTTTCACGGACTGATCGATCCCGAAGACCGCCGGCGGTTTGATCCCCATAAAAGCCGTCGTGATTTGGATATGCTCGCCACGCTGGTTCAGAGCGGCCGGAAGGAAGAGGCCATTCAATTGTGTCAAATGCTCAAGGAATCCGGCGACGTCAGCGTCGCCACCCTGGATACCCTGTTGGAACATCTGGGCGTCAAGCCCGACGACGCCCCAAAGTCCAGGCCATTGACTGAAGCTTGCCGACTGCGTTCGCAGGGAAAGTTGAGTGAGGCTGAAGCCATGCTCAATTCACTGCTGGCGGAAAATCCGGCAAATGTGGATGCCGCGCTGATGTTGATCCGGCTTTTTGCCCAGGACCTGCGTCGCAGCGACAAAGCCAGTGAAGTGCTCCGGTCCCTCGAACAACAACCCACCATCGCGCGCGCCCATATCGAATTCGTCCGCCGTTCCATTGATGAATGGAGTCACCCCGGAGCGAAGGAAGTTGTTCATGAAGTTCAACCGGAATCCCTGGAAGAATTACTGGCCAAAGGCTATTTCGGCATCGCCATTGACAGGCTGGAACAAAAAATCAGGGAACAACCGTCCGATTTTGATACCTGGTTGAAGCTGGCCGAGACGCACGCCCGGCATTGCGGCAATATCAAACGGGCCGAGAAGATCATTCAGCAGATTGAAGCCAATCCTGCCTTCAGCCCGGAACAAATCCAACTGGCCAGGACGCGACTTAAAGAATGGCGCGAGGCCGGATTGCAGCAATGTTGACGCCCTGGCCGTCGATATCGGCCCTTCGACATGGTTGCTCGTCTGAATGCGCAACGGGAGTCTGGCGCAGGGCAACTTGTCTTCAGGCCAGCAACGAGAATAAACGATGGAGAACCGGGCTGGCGCTGACTCAACTTCATTCCGGACGTTTATCTATCGGGCAAACATTCCGGGAATTCTTTCAAAGGATTGATTTCCATTAATGGTCCTATATATTAGGATCACATAACGTAAGCCCTGACACCAAAGTTGGTTATGAAACGGGTTTCTTTTTATTTTGCCGCGCTCGTTACACTGGCGGTTGGCCCCTCGATTCCCGCCGCAACACTCTATGTGGACTTGAACAGCACCAATCCCGTTTCGCCTTATACCGGCTGGAGCACCGCTGCGACGAACATCCAGGACGCCATTGATGCCGCAACCAGCAGCGACCAGGTCTGGGTGACCAATGGCGTTTACGCGGTTGGCGGCAAATCCATGGATGGCGTGATCACCAATCGCGTGTCGGTGGACAAGGCCATTACCGTGCAAAGCGTCAACGGTCCGTTTGTCACCGTGATTCAAGGCGCCGGAATGAGTAATGGTGTTTCGGCGGTGCGTTGCGCGTGGCTGACCAACAATGCCACGCTGGTTGGTTTCACCCTGAAGCGGGGTGCCACGCGGGTCGCCCAGAATAACACTGGAAGCGGGGGCGGAGTATGGTGTACATCCTCGAATGCCGTTGTGGCCAATTGTTCGATCCTGTCAAATTCGGCATACTTATTCGGTAGTGGCGCTTATCAGGGGACTTTTAATAATTGTTTTATCAGCGGGAACATCGGTCCGGCCAGCAGCGCAGTTCATCAGGCAGCATTGAATAGTTGCACGGTCGTAAGCAACGTTAATTTTTCTGCCGTGCGTGCAAGCATCCTGACAAATTGCATCGTGTATAATAATGGAGGTAATTTTTTTGGCGGTACATTTTCCTATTGCTGTACGACGCCGATGCCGTCCGGCCCCGGAAACTTAACCAATCCACCTCAACTTTTTGTAGACGGCATTCATCTCACGAGCACCTCGCCGTGCATCGGAGCGGGAACCAATGTGACGACGGGCACGGACATTTTCGGCGAACCGTGGGCCAATCCGCCCTCCATCGGTTGCGCTGAATGGCAGCCTGAGCCTGTGATGACACCGCCACAAATTCAACTCACTGGTAGTCCGCTTGGGTTCTTCGTTGGCCCTCTCGCTGTTAACGGACAACTGCCCATCACTTTTCAGTGGTTGAAGGATGGCAAGCCGCTGCAGGACAACGGGCATTTTGGTGGATCGCAAACAACAAGTCTGATTGCCACCGGAATCAATCTTTCCGACGCCGGCTCTTATCAATTGGTGGCGAGCAACGCCGTCGACGTGGTGACCAGCGTCGTTGCGCAGTTGGTGATTCATTATGTGGACGCTGCCGGTACAAATCCGCAACCGCCTTATACGAACTGGACAACGGCCGCCACGAATATTCAGGACGCCATTGATGCCGCGGTGGCTGGAGAAATTGTGTTGGTGACGAATGGTGTTTATGCCACCGGCGGCCGGATTCTGCCGGGAAGCTCAACCAATCGAGTCGTTCTGGACAAGGCGCTGATGGTCGTGAGCGTCAACGGTTACACGGCAACGACGATTCAAGGCGCTTGGGATCCGGTTTCCACAAACGGGCCTGCCGCGGTGCGTTGTGCCTGGCTTACCACCAACGCGATCCTGTGCGGATTCACGCTGGAGAATGGCGCGACGGGCACTGGCAATGTGGTCGGCGCATTGGCCGACAGCGGCGGCGGCGTTTTTTGTGCTTCCGCCAATTCGGTTGTTGCCAATTGTTTCCTGACGAACAACTTTTCGATTTTTGGCGCCGGCATTTACGGTGGAACGCTAAACGATTCCCTGGTTATAGGCAACGTGGCGACATGGGGCGGCGGTGCTTATAACGCAACGTTGAACAATTGCACGGTAATCGAAAACCACTGTACACGGCTCGTAAACAACAGCGGCGCCGGAACGTATGATTGCGCCGTGCAGAACTGCATCGTGTTGTACAATGCCGACAATTGGCCATCCATCCTGGGGGGCATAGACAATTTCTATTACGAGCCCCAGTATTCCTTGGCAGAATATTCCTATTCGTGTTCCTATCCGTTGCCATCCGGGACGGGTAATATAAACGGAAACATCGCTAGTCCCGAATTCCTTGATCTATTCCACATCATGTCCACCTCACCCTGCCGTGGTGCTGGCAGTGCGCTTTACGCCAGCGGAGCCGATTTGGACGGCGAGGTGTGGGCCAATCCACCTTCCATGGGGTGTGATGAAGTGGTGCTTTCCAATCTCGTCGGGCCGCTGTCGGTGAACCTGAGCGCTTCTCAAACCAATGTGCTCGTGAGCACGCTCGATCCTTGGCCTCCTCCTCACTATGATTTCTTCCAAGGCAATATCAACGGACGCACGGCCTACGTTACCTGGTCCTTTGGCGACGGACCGACTTCCACCAATTTTGGTGTGACCAGTTCCCATGACTGGACCAATACGGGTGATTACATGGTCACCTTCACCGCCTACAATACGGACAATCCTGCCGGCGTTTCTACCAACACCATGATCCACGTGCTTCAGCCGGATGTTCCAAAACTGCAATCGCCTGCGCTGATGACCAATGGATTCCAATTCCAGTTTGCCGGACAGTGGAACGCAAATTACACCATCCAGTACACCACCAACCTCATTCCACCGGTCACATGGCAGACCCTGCAAACAATTATCTGGAACGTTAACAATGTCGTCCAGATCAGCGATTCCACCCCGACGAATGCCGTGCGGTTTTACCGCGTGCTGGCGCAGTAATCCGTTTCTCCTCCCTTCATTGACGCCGTCGAATCGTGGCGGTAGATTTCCTCGATGATTGATGTGGTTGACAGTCCGCAGGTGGTCCTGAACGATTTGCAGGTCCGCCAGGCCATGCCCCCGCGCCGGTTCGAACCGCTGGCCAAAGAGATTTTTTCGCTCAAAAAACAGCTGAACGCTGTCATTCTCGCACACAATTACCAGGTACCGGAAATCCAGGAGGTTGCCGATTTTGTCGGCGATTCACTCGGCCTGTCGCAGCAGGCGGCCAAAACCAGCGCCGACGTAATCGTCTTCTGCGGCGTGCATTTCATGGCCGAGACCGCCAAGATTCTGAATCCAAACAAAATCGTCGTGCTGCCGGACAAGGACGCCGGTTGCTCGCTGGAAGAGAGCTGCCCGGCCGACAAGCTGGCTGAATTGCAGAAGACCAACCCGAATTTCTGGACGATTGCCTACATCAATTGCAGCGCCGCGGTCAAGGCGTTGACGGATGTGATTTGCACCAGCGGCAATGCGGTGAAAATTGTCCAGGCGGCGCCCAAGGACAAAGACATTCTGTTCGTGCCGGATGAAAACCTCGGCCAATGGGTGATGGAACAGACCGGTCGGCCCATGACACTGTGGAAAGGCAATTGTTACGCACACGTCGAGTTCCGGCGCGAGCAGGTGCTCCAATTGCGTGACAAATTCCCCGAAGCGAGGGTGGTGGTCCACCCGGAAAGCCTGCGCGAAGTGCGCGACCTCGCCGACGCCGTGCGATCGACGGAAGGGATGATTTCATTCTGCAAGACCAGCCCGGCCAAAAAATTCATTGTCGTGACGGAATCGGGCATCATCCACCGGATGCAGAAGGAATGTCCGGGCAAGGAATTCCTGTGCGCACCGTCGTTTGATGTGATGCGGCTCCCATCGGACCATTGCCGGTGCAGCGAGTGCAAGTACATGAAGATGAACACATTGGAAAAAGTGCGCGATTGCATGAAAAAGCTCGCACCGCGAGTCGAGCTGCCGGCGGAAATCCTTAAGCGCGCCCGGTTGCCAATTGAGCGAATGTTGGAAATATCGGCGAAGCCGTCCTAGCGTAGGACAGGCGTCGCGCCTGTCGGTAGTGTCCTGATTTGGCAGTAGGGCACGACGTAAGGAGTGCTTGCCCAACGACTCGTTACCTCGTCGCCTACAAATTTAGGACAGTACCCGCCTGTCCCCATCTTTGAAGTTTTTGTCACCAAACGGTGCTTCTTCCGCAAAATCAGGATCACCTTAAGGCGCAGATTAAAAAAGTCAGAGACAGGCACGACGCCCGGCCTACAGCGTAGTTCCATCCGGCAACTCATGGAATCCAGCCCGCCATCTGCGCGAGGCGCACCAGGAGATAAGCCGCTCCACCGCTGATGGGCAGCGTCAAAATCCATGCCCAGACGATGCGTTCGACGACGTCCAGCTTGAGATGATTCAAACCTTTCGCGCAGCCGACGCCCATGATGGACGTGCTGACGGCGTGCGTGGTGGAAACCGGCATTCCGAAATGCGCGGCGGTGATCAGCACGGTGGCGGCGGTCGTTTCCGCGGCAAAACCGTGCACGGGATGCAACCGGACCATTTTGTGACCGAGTGTTTTAATGATACGCC
>DATEGR010000186.1:0-2860 GCA_035279985.1 Verrucomicrobiia bacterium | reverse complement strand
ACAACTGCGTGGCAATTGATCCGAACAACCCGGTGAACATATTTGTCGGGACCGATATCGGCATCTGGAACTCGGGCGATGGCGGGGGCTCCTGGATCCACTTTGGCCCGGCCGACGGCCTGCCGAACGTGGCGGTCTATGATTTGCGCTTTAATGCCTCCAGCCAGTTGACCGCGTTCACGCACGGGCGTGGCGCCTATGTTTTTGCGAAATACAACATTCCGATTCTCGTCTGGGTCGAACCGAACTTTCATCCGACGCCCAACTGCCTGACGTGTCCGCCGGACCAGCTGTGGTTCAATCCGGGCGATTTGGAGTCGATTGAAATCCCCCTGCAAAACATTCTTCCGGTGGACACGGTTGATTTGCAGGCGACGCTGTTGCCTTCGGCGCAGATCACCCCGCTGACGGGGACCCAGGACTATGGGGTGGTGGCCGGACAGGGGGCGCCGGTTTCGCGGACGTTCCAGTTTATGGCCGGCGCGGCGGCCGGCGGTCCGGGTGCTGCGGGTCCTTCCGGCAATGCGTGTGGGGACGCCGGGCAAATGGTGCTTCAGCTTCAAGACCAGGGAACGAACATCGGACAGGTGACCATTCCTTTTCATCTCGGCATTCCCAGTCATCCGCTGGTGGAAGATTTCGAAGCAGGGCCGCCGCCGGCCCTGTCACCGGGTTGGACCAGCACGAGCACCGGGGCCGACCCGCAATGGATGACCACCACCAACTCGCCGGCCAACGTGCCGGATGTGGGCGAGGATGAATTCCCGGCACCACCGAACACCAACACCAGCGTCTTCGTGCCGGACGCGACGGGCGCCGGCCAGAGCGTGCTCACCTCGCCTCCGTTTATGGTAGCCACCCCGCAAGCCCGGCTGTATTTCCGCGAAGCGTTCAAGGTGGCCAACAACTTCGACGGCGGCATTCTCGAAATTGCCATCGGCGCCCAGCCCTTCCAGGAAATAACCCAGGCCGGCGGTTCTTTTGTCGAGGACGGCTATAACACCCCCCTCAGCGATCGCAATCCACTGGGGCCGCGCCCGGCATGGTCGGGAGACTCCGGCGGCTGGCTGCCCGTGCTCGTCAATCTTCCGCCCACGGCGGCCGGTCAGACCGTCCAACTGCGCTGGCATTTTGCCGGCGTCAGCGGCCTGACCAATGGCGGCTGGTTCATTGACTCGGTCTTCGTCACCGAACCGCTCTGCCTGCCGCCGGTGAGCAACCCGGTCATCCTCAACCCCGCATTGAACGGGAACTTCTTCACGTTTGCCATCAACACGGTGACCAACCGCAATTACGTCATCGAATACAAAACCAATCTCACGGATGCCGCCTGGCAAACGATGGAGACCCTTCCGGGCAACGGCAATCAACAGGTCGTCACCGTTCCGATCAGCCCGGATCGCCAGCGTTTTTATCGCTTCGCGGTGCAGTAATCCGAAACTCAAACATTGAAGCACTGAAGAAAATGCGCCGGCATTTCAGCACGCCTCCCTTCCGTCCCCTGCCAGGCCGGCGTGGTTTGATGCCGCCATTGCCCGACCGGCGCTGCCAACTGCGCCCGCGTGACTACGCCGCCGGTTTTTCGGCGGCTTTCGCCCCGGCATGGCGGATGTCCTGCGCCTCGTAGAGGTAAACAATGTCCTCGGCCACATTTTTGGCATGGTCGGCGATGCGTTCGAGGCTTTTGGAAACGACCATCAGGTGCAGGCAGCGGCCAATCGTATCGGGGTTGGCCACCATGTACTGGGCCAGGGTCTGGTGGATCTCCTTGTTGAGCGCGTCCACCTCCTTGTCGCGCGGGATGAGGGCGCGGGCGGCGGCGGAGTCGTGGTTCACAAAGGCATCCAGGGCGGCCTTGAGCATGTCGAGCGCCATCCGGGCGAGCCGGGGCAGGTCGAGATTGATTTTCACGGGCGGTTCCTGGCTCAAATCCCGGGCGCGCTTGGCGATTTTGGTGGCTTCGTCACCGATGCGTTCGAGGTTTTGGGAAACCTTCATTGCGATGGTGACGAGGCGGAGGTTGGTTGCGAGCGGGGCCTTGGTGAGCAACTGGATGACCAGCTCGTCAATCTCCACTTCAAACTGGTCCAGGATGCGGTCATTTTCCTTGACCCGCAGGGCGAGGTCGTAATCGCGCTGGACGAGCGCCTGCACGGCCTGGTTGACGGCCGTCTCGGCATGGCTGGCCATGGTGAGCAGTTTCTGCCGCAAACTGTCCAGCCCCGCTTCAAAATAATTTTCCATATATCATGTCTTTCTTCGCCCTCGCTCCCGCCCGCCTGCCCGTCCCCGACAATATCGATTACGAGGACGAGGACGACGACGAGGAGGATTTTTCAGCCGAACCGGCCGGTCACATAATCTTCCGTGCGTTTCTGCGCCGGGTTGGTGAAGATTTTGGTCGTCGGGCCGAATTCGACCAGTTCGCCGAGATAGAAAAAGGCGGTGAAATCCGATGCGCGCGCGGCCTGCTGCATGTTGTGCGTGACGATGACAATCGTGTAATTCTTTTTCAACTGGACAATCAAGTCTTCGATTTTGGACGTGGCCAGCGGGTCGAGCGCCGACGCCGGCTCATCCATGAGCAGCACTTCCGGTTCCACCGCCAGGGCGCGGGCGATGCACAGCCGCTGTTGCTGGCCGCCGGAAAGGCTGACGGCGGGCGCGTGCAGGCGGTCTTTCACCTCGTCCCAGAGCGCGGCCATGCGCAGCGATTGCTCGGTGCGTTCGGCGAGCAGTTTCCGGTTGCGGAGACCGTTCAGGCGCAACCCGACGGTGACATTTTCCAGGATGGACATGGTCGGAAACGGATTGGATTTCTGGAACACCATGCCGACGCGGCGGCGCACCACCACCGGCT
>DATEGR010000185.1:0-10012 GCA_035279985.1 Verrucomicrobiia bacterium | reverse complement strand
GTGGACCACGAATTCGCCGATGACGTCTGTCTGGTGGGAATGGAATACACCGGAAAACCGGCCTGAAAAGTGGACGGCCATCGTTACTCCGTCAGAATTTTGATCACGCGCGATTTCTCGGCGCGCTTGCGCTGGGTTTCGTCGAGGATTTTCTTTCGCAACCGCAGATTCTTTGGCGTGGCCTCGACGTATTCGTCGGAACCGATGTATTCCAACGCGCGTTCGAGCGAGAGTTTGAACGGCGGACTGAGTTGAATGCCCTTGCCATCGCCCACCGAACGCATATTGGTCAGTCGTTTCGCCTTGCAGGGATTCACGGGGATGTCGTTCTCCCGCGCGTTTTCGCCCACAATCATGCCGGCGTAAATGGCCTCGCCGGGTTCCACCATCAGGCGTCCGCGCTCCTGGATCATGTTCAGGGCGTAGGCCATGGCCTGGCCGCTTTCCATGCTCACCAGCGAGCCGTTCTTGCGCGCGGCAATCTCCCCGCGGTCCGGACCGTATTCGTGGAACAGATGGCTCATAACCCCCAGGCCGCGTGTCTGGTTGACGAGGTCGGTCTCGAACCCAATCAACCCGCGCATGGGAATCAACGCCTCAATTGTCACCTGGTCGGCATGATGGTTCATGTTCGTAATTTCCGCCTTGCGACCGGAAAGGTTTTCCATGATGGCGCCCATGAATTCCTGCGGGATTTCGAGGAACAATTTTTCAATCGGCTCCAGCATGTTGCCGTTGGCGTCCTTTTTGTACAGGACCTCGGGACGCGACACCAGCACCTCGTGGCCCTCGCGCCGCATTTGTTCGACCAGAATGGCAATCTGCATTTCGCCGCGGCCCTCGACCTCGAAAATCTTCGGGTCATTGGTCTGTTTGATGCGCAACGCGACGTTGGTGCGGATTTCCTTTTGCAGCCGTTCCCAGATATGCCGCGCCGTGACCAGCTTGCCGTCCTGGCCGGCCAGCGGGCCGTCGTTCACGGCGAATTCCATCTGGATCGTCGGCGGGTCAATCGGGATGTAAGGCAGCGCCCCGCGCTCGGGCTTGTCGGCGATGGTCTCACCGATGAATACCTCCTCGAACCCGGTAACGCCGACGATGTCGCCCGCGTGCGCCTCCTGCACTTCGATGCGTTTCAGGCCCTCGAAGTGATAAATCATCGTGATTTTACCCTGTGAAATTTTGCCATGGCCGTGCAGGCAGCACGCGGCGTCCCCCACCTTCACCTTGCCCGCCATGATTTTGCCAAAAGCAATACGGCCGAGGTAATCCGAGTAATCGAGGTTCGCCACCAGGACCTGGAACCCGTCGCCGGCCTTGGCCCGCGGTGATGGAATGTGTTTTACGATCGCGTCGAACAACGGTTCCATCGTGCCGCTGACGTGACTCAAATCCATCTTCGCGTAACCGGCCTTGGCCGAGCAATAAACGAACGGAAAATCGAGCTGTTCGTCCGTCGCGTTGAGCGAAATGAACAACTCGAAAACCTCATCGAGCACCTTCTTCGGGTTCGCGTTCTCGCGGTCAATCTTGTTGATGACCACAATGGGCTTGGCGCCGGCTTCCAGCGCCTTGCGCAGCACGAACCGCGTCTGCGCCTGCGGCCCTTCCGCCGCGTCCACCACCAGCAGCACGCCGTCAATCATGTTCATGATGCGCTCGACCTCGCCGCCGAAATCCGCGTGGCCGGGCGTGTCCACGATGTTGATGTGAAAATCCTTGTACTTGAAGGCGGCGTTCTTGGCGCGGATGGTGATGCCCTTTTCCTTTTCCAAATCCATTGAATCCATCAGGCGCTCGTCCTGGGACTCATGCTGGTTGGCGCGGAAGGTGCCGGACTGCTTGAGCAGGCAATCCACGAGCGTCGTCTTGCCGTGGTCCACGTGCGCGATGATGGCGATGTTTCTAATGTGCTGCATAAATTTTCAACCCGAGTTGGATAGTCTGCCTTTTAAGTGGAAAAGGTCAAGCCGCGTTTGACAGCAATTTGGCACCAATGGATCACCTCGGCGTGTAGCCGCGTTTGTAAAAACGCGGATTTTTCATCCGTCAATCACTCCGCGCTTTCACAAGCGCGGCTACGTTCAGCGCAAAGGCGGAACCGACGGTGCCGGCGGTTCCTTTTCCCGTTCGGCCACGTAAAGTCTCCAAAACTTCTCCCAGAAATCCTTCTGTATCGGACGCAGCGCGGGATAACCGGGCACCATCGCGCCACTGAACGGCCAAACCTCGTCCTCGGTCACGAGTTTTGCGCGGACAGGATTGGCGAGCACATAGAAACAAACTCGCGCAAATGCGCCGCGTTTGCGCTCATCCTCACGCAAAACATGATCGTGGGCCTGGTGCTGAAATTTGTGCGGCTCAAGCACTGGCGCCAATTGGCGGCGGAGAAATCTCATCGCATTGAGCTGATCACTTTCTCGCCGCATTCCCATCCAGACGAGGTGCAGGTGGTCAGGCATCAGACAATAAGTCGGGCACCAAACGTTCTCACGAACCGCCGTGTGCAGCATGAGTTCTCGAAAAAAGGCATGAAAAGGTTCGTTTAACCAGCCGGTCGCGCGATGGTCCACCGTCAGCGTCCAAAGAACTACAGCATGACCCTGGTAATGATGGCGAAGCAGTCGTGGCAGGTTGTCCTTCTGTCCAATGAGCCCGTTCATTTTCATTGTAGCCGCGTTCGTCAAAACGCGGATTTCAACCATCCGTCAAGTCCACCCGCACTTTGACAAGTGCGGCTACTTCCCAAGTCAACTCGTGGCCGCGTTTGTCAAAACGCGGATCTCAACCATCTGTCAAGCCCATCCGCACTTTGACAAGTGCGGCTACTTCCCAAGTCAACTCGTGGCCGCGTTTGTAAAAACGCGGATCTCAACCATCCGTCAAGTCCACCCGCACGCTTATAAGTCCGGCTACCGGCATTCCAACCGCGTTTTTACAAACGCGGCTACACCAGCTTTTTCAGTTTTGGATCTTCACCAAGCTTTCGGACCAGCTCCTTTACCTTTTGCGCCTGGCTCTTGTGCGCCAGCAACACCGCGTCGTCCGTCTGCACCAGAATCGAATCCCGTAAACCGACCACCGCAATCGGCGTGCGCCGGTCCCTGGTGCGCGCATCAAAGATGATGTTACGCGCGCCGTCCACATGGATGAAATCCGCCACGGCGCAATTGCCTTCCGGGTCGGCCTTGAGATGCCGCCCCAGCGCCGTCCATGAACCGACGTCGTCCCACCCGAACGCACCGTCGGCGACGATGACGTTCTGCGCCTTCTCCATCAGCGCATAGTCAATCGAAATTTTCTTGATGTCGGGATACTCCTTCGCCAGCACTTTCGCGAGCCTGGCGGGTTTGTTCGCCACCTTGAACCAGCGCTGGCAGGCGGCGAACATTTCCGGCTGATGTTTTTGCAGGCCTTCCGTAATGGTCACGAAGCCCCAAACGAACATCCCGGCGTTCCAGCGATATTGGCCGCTGTTGACATATTCCAGCGCCCGCTGAAAATCAGGTTTCTCGACAAACCGTTCCGCTTTGAAAAACGTCGTCTTTGTCTTCTTCGCGCCCTGGGCCGGCGGCAATTCCTGGCCGACGTGGATATATCCGTAACCCGTGTCCGGCCCGGCCGGTTTGATACCGAGGGTAATGATCGCCTGGCCGCGCGACGCCAGATCAAACGCATCGTTCAGCACCTGCTGGAACTTTTTTTCATCGGGAATGACGTGATCGGCGGGCAGCACCGCCATGACCCCGGTCGTGGAACGCGCGCCCACCAGCGCCGCGCCCAAAGTAACGGCGGCACAGGTATCGCGGCCAATCGGTTCGGCAATGAGATTCTGTTTCGGAATTTTCGGGAGTTGTTTGCGGACTTCCGGCAGTTGCACCTCGTTGGTGATGACGAAAATATTTTTGACGGGCACCAGCGGCAGGACGCGGTCAACGGCCTGCTGGAGAAACGAACGTTTGCCGAGCAGCGTGAGCAGTTGCTTGGGCATTTTCTCGCGGCTGACCGGCCAGAACCGTTCGCCGCGCCCGCCCGCCATGATGATGACAAACCGGTCTTTGGTGTCGGATTTGGTTTTTGCACTCATAAAATTTTAACCACGGATGGACACAGATGAACACGGATTCAAATTCAAAAAATTACTCATTCAAGCGCCACAGGGCATACAACTCGCACTGGGCGTGAGAGTCTTGTGGATGTTGTGCAGCCAGTACTCTTCTAACTTCACTCGCCCGGCCAAAGTATGAAATCAAGCCATAAGAATTCAGTTCATTATTTCCAAAAACATCAGGAAAACCGCCGCAATTAGTTAAAGCACTGATTTGCGTATCCTCGTCAATTAAATCGTAGCCAATGAAACTGAAGTCGCGCGCCGCCGGTGCTTCGGAAATATGGTTGTCTGCATTTCGATATAATCCAAGAATATTACGTCGCGACTTGTCGCTGACGCGATTTAACAGGTAGTCTAAATCGCAAAAATAATTGAGCTGGAAATCCGCTTTGACAATGTGATTCCAATCTTCGTCCATGAAATCTTTGATCAATTGAGGGCAAAGTGAACCATCCAAGCTCACAATTTCCTTCAACGATGGAATTTTGGCCCAATCAAAATACTTTTGCCACGTCTCCCCATCGGTTGGGTCAAAGCGTTCAGTAGCTATGAATAGTGGCTCAGGCACTTTGCTATATCCGTGTTTATCCGTGTCCATCCGTGGTTCAAATGCTTTTCACCGCATCAGCCAGCGACTTCACAAATTTGCTGGTCTGCTTCACCAGATCTTTTGACTTACCGTGTTTGGCGATCTGGTTCACCACTGCACTGCCCACAACCACTGCATCCGCCGCTGAAGCGACGGTTTTGACCTGGTCCGGGGTCGAGATGCCAAAGCCGATGGCGATGGGCAGCTGCGTATGGGCGCGGATCTTGGCGACCTGCTGCGCGAGATTGGTGGCCACCTGCTGCTGCATCCCCGTTACGCCTTCGCGTGAAATGTAATAAATGAATCCACTGCCGCGGTTGACGATGAATGCCCTGCGGTCCTCCGGCGTCGTCGGCGCCACCAGATAAATGTGGCACAGGCCGGCTTTGCGCATGAGCGCTTCGTAATTGTCCGACTCCTCCGGCGGCAAATCGAGCACCAGCAAGCCGTCCACACCCGCCTTCGCCGCGTCCTTGATAAACCGTTCCACACCGACGCGGTGGATGAGGTTAAAATAAATGTAGAGCACAATCGGGATTTCCGAGCGTTTGCGGATGGCGGCGACGGTGGCCAAAACTTTGGGCGGCGTGGTGCCGGATGCCAGGCCGCGCTGCGCCGCGAGCTGGTTTACCAGTCCATCGGCCAGGGGATCGCTGAACGGCACGCCCAACTCCAGAATGTCCACGCCCGCCTGGTCAAATGCGATGGCCAGGTCGCGCGTGGCTTCCAGATTGGGATCGCCCGCGCCGATATAGACGATAAAACCCTTTTGACCGGCGCGTTTGAGCCGCGCGCAGCATTCCTCAATGCGATTCATGTGACGGAGAGTCTCCCGCTTGAAGATTCAAGTTTCAAGCCAGGAAAATATTATCGTAGCCGCGTTTGTCAAAACGCGGATTTTCCCCCCTGCGTCAGCCACCTCCGCGCTTTCACAAGCGCGGCTACAGCCATCCCGTTCAATCGTAGCCGCGTTTGTTAAAACGCGGATTTCCCCTCACAAGCCCGACGGCGCTTTCACAAGCGCGGCTACGGGTGCGAGTCGCATTGACCCCGCTGCCTTTTTTTCGCATTATCCCGGGCATGGCCAGCACCTTCGGACAACTGTTCCGCATCACGACGTGGGGTGAATCCCACGGCGGTGGCGTGGGTGTGGTGGTGGACGGCTGCCCGCCGCGGCTCAAGCTGTCCGAGGCCGATATTCAACCGGATTTGGACCGCCGGCGGCCGGGCCAGTCCAAAATCGTTTCGCCACGCAAGGAATCCGACACGGTGCAAATCCTTTCGGGCACGTTTGAGGGCAAGACCCTCGGCACCCCCATTTGTCTCTGGGTCAAAAACACGGACGCGCGCCCCGAAGCCTACGCCGAAATGAAAGCCAAGTTCCGCCCGTCGCACGCGGACTTCACCTACTTTGCCAAATACGGCATCCGCAACTGGCAGGGCGGCGGCCGGGCCAGCGCGCGCGAAACTGTCGGCCGCGTCGCCGCCGGCGCGGTTGCCAAAAAAATCCTCCGCGAACGGTTCGGCGTGGAGACCCTGGCTTACGTCAAACAGGTCCAGAAAATCATCGCTGACGTGAACCCGGACCAGGTGAAGTTCCGGGACGTGGAATCCAACATCGTGCGTTGCCCCGACCGGAAGACGGCGGAGAAGATGATCCGGCTGGTTGAAAAAATGCGCAAAGCCGGCGATACCGTGGGCGGCGTGGTCGAAGGCATCGCACGCGGCGTACCCGCCGGCTGGGGCGAACCGGTGTTCGACAAACTCGAAGCGGACCTGGCCAAGGCGATGCTCAGCCTGCCGGCATCGAAGGCGTTTGAAATCGGCTCCGGCTTTGGCGACATTTTGCTGACCGGCCGCCAGCACAACGATCCATTCCGCGCGCGCCGCGGCAAGGTATTCACAACCACCAACTTTTCGGGCGGCATTCAGGGCGGCATCTCGAATGGCCAGACGATTTTCTTCCGGGTCGCCTTCAAGCCGGTGGCCACCGTCATGCATCCGCAGGACACCGTGGACGTGCACTTGCATAATACGACGCTCAAGGGCCGGGGCCGCCACGATCCCTGCGTGCTGCCGCGCGCCGTGCCGATGGTCGAGGCGATGACCGCGCTGGTGCTTGTGGACCACGCCCTCCGGCAACAGGCACAATGCGGTTGACAAGCGAAGGCCTTCGGGATTGATTTTCACGCCGACAGAAGCAATCTTTATTCAACACAGCAAATAACATGGCAGAAAAAGAAATCAGCGAAATTTCGCGCGACGCGCGGGTCCTGTACACCAAGGCCAACGAGGCCGCCCAGCGGGAGAACCTCGATTACGCCATCGCGCTGTACAACCAGGTGCTGGAAAAGGAGCCGGGATTTTTTGAGTGCCGCAAGGCGCTGCGCGAATTGCAGTTAAAAAAATCCGGTGGCGGTGGCGGCTTTTTCAAAAAAATGTTGAGCGGCGCCGGCTCCTCGCCGCTGGTGGCCAAGGGACAAATCGCCCTGCGCAGCAACCCGGCCAACGCGCTCGTCATTGCCGAGCAGATTCTGAACAGCGACCCGAACAGTTCCGCCGGGCACCGCCTGATTGTGCAGGCCGCGCAGGCGTTGGAACTGCCGCGCACCGGCACCATGTCCCTGGAAATCCTGGTCAAAAACTCGCCCAAGGACAAAAGCCTGGCGATCGAATTTGCCACCGCGCTTTCCTCCAGCGGCGGTGACACCAAGCAGGGGGAAAGAATCCTCGCCGACCTCCTGCGCCAATCGCCGAACGACGGCGAGTTGAACCAGGCCCTGAAAAATCTGTCCGCGCGCACGACCATGGATGAGGGTGGTTACACCGCGCTCGAAGGCGGCAAGGGTTCCTATCGCGACATCCTGAAGGACAAGAAGGAGGCCGTGTCGCTCGAACAGGAAAAACGGGTCGTCAAGACCGAGGACACCACCGAACGGCTCATCAACGAATACGAAGCGCGCCTGCAAACCGAGCCGATCAACCTCAAGCTCGTCCGCTCCCTCGCCGAGCTTTACACGCAAAAAAACCAGTTCGACCGCGCCCTGGAACTGTTCAACCGCGTCAAGAGTTCCGACATGGGCGGCGACCCGTCGCTCGAACGCTCGATGGCGAACACCGTGGTGCGCCGGTTCGACTTTCAATTGGAGCAACTGGACCCCGCCGCGCCCGATTACGCGGAACAGTCGGCTAAAATCCAGGCTGAGAAATTAAACTTCCAGCTCACCGAATGTCAGCAACGGGTGGAAAAGTATCCCACCGACCTGGTGATCCGGTTTGAGATGGGCCAGTTGTATTTCCAGGCCGGCAAAATCAGCGAAGCCATCCTGGAATTTCAGAAGGCGCAGCAAAACCCGCACAAGCGCCTTGCGGCGATGGGTTATCTCGCGCAGTGCTACGCCAAACGCAAGATGTACGACATGGCCGCGCGCCAATTGCAGAATGCCATCAAGGAGAAACCCGTCTTTGACGACGAAAAGAAGGACCTGGTTTACAATCTCGGCTGCGTGCTCGAAAACATGGGCAAAAAAGAGGAAGCCGTCGAACAATTCAAGCTCATCTACGAAATGGACATCGGCTACAAGGACGTCGCCGCCAAGGTGGACGCCTTCTACGCCGGCCAATAGAGGCAGGCGGGCGCACAGCCGCCGTTTTCAAACTCAATATGAGCGACCTCCCGCAAGATTTTGCCGGCGCATTGAAGAATGCCGGCCTGGCTGCCTTCTTCGCCGATTGCACCAACGCGCATCGCGGCGAATATCTGAAGTGGATAGCCGGGGCAAAGCGGCCTGAGACAAGAAAGGCCCGGATTGAGAAAGCTGTAAAAATGATTGCCGAAAAGCGCGCCGAGGAGGCTGCGCGGACAAAGAAGATTGCCTGACCCGCCGGTGACATTTGTTATGTGCAGCAAGCCGGTGGTCGGATAGACAGCGTTTCCAACCCCACTTCAACCATGGCACCGATGATCCGATTGAAGGTCCAGCGGGATCATTCCGGTGCCAGGGCCCTGCCGGTTTTTTGCAGCGACAACTATTTCTCGTTGTTGCCCGGCGAGAGCCGCCAAGTCACCTGGGAATTTGCCAAAACCGGTCTTGCCGGCGAATCGCCAAAAATATTTGAGGAAGGCTGGAACATTCCCCGGCGGGAAATTCCCCTGGCGCCGGGATGAATTAACCCGGGTCGAATTCAGTTAAATCCGCTTCTCGTCCAGGTCAATCACGTCCACGAACGTCTTGACGTCGTCCCGGTGCAGGCCGTGGCATTGTTCCTTGCGCATCTTTAATCGCGCCAGCGCGGCGGCGTCGCCGGGTTTTGGACGGCTTAACATATCCCTGGCGTAGGCCGCCTTTTCCTCCGTGCTTTTATTCACATTCCGGCGCACCCAGTCGTAAACTTCGCCGTCGGTAATGGATTTGTTCACGACGTCAATCATCTGCTCGTGCGCGACCCCGGCATATTTGAGCCACATGCCGTCGAAGCCTTTACCGAAATTCTCCTGATAGTCGGCGTGCAGTTTGCCCGCGAGGTGCAGGCGGATCTTGTCAACGTAACGCGGCAGGTACATCCAGCCGTCCATCGTTTCGCGCGGGCTGCGCGGATAGATGATGTCGCTCATGCGTCCATCATCCAAAAACGCACGCCACATTTCAACCCTGAAAGCCCTCCCGGGCAAAATTTGAAATTTGCATTTCCCCGCCGTGCTTCCATCTTTTCACGCGTGAACCGATTTGATTTTGACGTAGCGATCCTGGGCGGCGGCAGCGCCGGTTACGCGGCGGCCCGAACGGCGGCGGACGCGGGTTTGAGAACCGTCGTCATTGAAGGCGGCGACGAAGTTGGCGGGCTGTGCATCCTGCGCGGTTGCATGCCGACCAAAGCACTGCTTTACGCTGCCGAGGTCATGCACCTGGCCCGCCATCCCGGACCCTGGGGCATTCGCGCCGGAAAGGTCAGTTTCGATTTCAAGAAGGTGATGGCGCGAAAGAACCTGCTGATCAAGGATTTTGCCGATTACCGCGTGAAGCAGTTGAATGCCGGCAAATTCGAATTCATCCGGGCCAATGCGAAATTTGTGGATGCACACACGCTGGCATTGAATTCCTTTTGTAGCAGCGGACGTAAGTCCGCTCATTCTTCAAAATCGGAAATTGAACAGAGCCGGCTGACGTCGGCTGCCACACTCCGGTCAAAATACTTCGTCATCGCCACCGGGTCGAACGTCGCACCACCACCCCTGCCCTCGCTCGAGGAAACCGGTTACATCACCAGCGACGACGCGCTGGCGTTGAAAAAGCTGCCGAAGTCACTCATCG
>DATEGR010000184.1:0-6364 GCA_035279985.1 Verrucomicrobiia bacterium | reverse complement strand
TTTTTGCGCCGACACCCAGCAGGCCGCTGGGATTGTTTGTGTCGGTATCCATCGTCAGTTGAACACCCTCGCCTTCCGCCCAGACCACCGCCTTCAGATAATCCAATCCGGCCGGGTTGTCACTGGCGGAAACACTTTGCGGCATCCGCACGACCCTGCCGGCTGCCAAATCAAGCCATTGACGCGGGGCGAATGAATGATGGAACTCGGCGCTGAAGACGGCGGCCTCGTTCTTCAACTGCACCAGCTTGTAGCGAATCTTCACGCCGCGCGGGTTCCCGGTAAAACCGACGACTTGCAGCAGACCTCTCCTGCCCGATGGCGTCTGGAAACAGAACAATCGTGGCAATTCCCCCTCGCTGGAGGCCATGACAGTTTGTCCAAGCGTTATGGGTGTGTTTCCTGAGGCCGTGGCGTCCGCCAACGCCATTCGTCCGTCCCAATAGTCTGTCCCGTTCGGCAGCGGCCAGACCAATGTGCTGGTGCCTGCAACTATGGTTGGGTTTGACCGGCTTTGAGGGATCACCATGACACCATAAGGCAACAAAGTCGTCGTCCATTCCCACGGTGTTTTCATTTCCGGGGTTGCGACAATCTTTCCCGAATCCGGATCAAGGCTGTCGGAATAGCCTCCGTCATGAAGCGGCAATGTCACTTCCACGGCCGCGCCGAATTCAGGCTTGCTCGGGGGCACAAACGGAATCAGTCGGCCGAACTTCCTGGCGGCTGCTTCCTGCTGGCGCTGAACGAAAGCTGCTTGCCGGTCACGAACCAGATTGGGGATGACTACCTTCACCAATACACCGCAAAACAAAAGCGCGGCGGCGGTCAGCACAGTGATCCCAAACCATCGCCAGTAACGAATGGAGTTCTTGTGGCCTGCTGGCCGGATGAGACAGCCAACGGCCAGCCAGTCGCCACTGGCTTGCCTGGCGAATGTCGCGGTTTCTGTCGCCGCCAGCAGGCCGTCGAACGAAGTTTTGTATTCAACCTCGCATCGCGTTCCGGCGGCGGTAAGCCGGGCGGAACTCAATTGCCGGGAGAGAACTTTGCCCAACGGATGACGGACCTTCTGCAACCGGGCAGTCCATTCCTCTTTCGTGATCGCGCACTGGAAATACGGCGCGGCGGTTTCCCAACTCCGCGTGTAATCGCCTTTGTCCATCAGCGCCAGCCAGGATTCGATTGCAGAAAACGGAAAGGACTTCGCCGCGTGTTTTGAATTCCGCAGCAGGCGCGCCACCGGAATCCAATAAAGGAAAAGCACAAAAAGTACGAACAGTAGATACCATCTCTCGAAACCAGGCTCCATTCCCATCAGACCGAATAATCCAAGCAAGCCGAACAGCCCGGTATAGAGATACGCGATGTGCCGTCTATCGAGGCGATCAAAAAGCGATGTACTGGCAGCGGGTTGCTCCTGGGACAGACTTGTGGCGGCACCTGTGCTGGCGGACGTCTCCGCAATCGACTCCACCCGCGTCTTGAGCACGCTGGCCTGCGGGTAACGGCGCTCGGGATTTTTCTCCAATGCCCGCAACACCACTTCATCCAGGCGCACGTCAATCTGGACTTTCGACGAGGGCGGTTCGATTTTCTGGCCGGGCAGTTCGCCGGTGAGCATCTGGTAAAACACCACGCCCAGCGCGTAAATGTCGGCGCGATGATCCACCGCGTCGGGGTGCTCCCTTTGCTCCGGCGCCATGTATTGCGGCGTGCCCATGACTTTGCCTGACTCGGTGAGGTCTGCTGGAGCGGCGGTCTGTGACCGTCGCTGATTTTCCTCGTCCGGGTCTCGTCGGTCACAGACCGCCGCTACAATCTTCGCCAGCCCGAAATCCGCCACCTTCACCCGCCCGCGGCGGTCGAGCAAAATATTCTCCGGCTTGATGTCACGGTGGACGATGCCCTGGTCGTGGGCAAATTGCAGCGCGTCGCAAATCTGCGGCACGATGGCCAGCGCCTCGCGCGGCGAAACGCGGCCGGCGTGGAGCAATTGCCGCAGGTTCACGCCGTCCACGAATTCCATCAGGAAATAGTAGAGTAGGACAGGCGTCGCGCCAGTCTCCATCTTTTCAGAAGCCCCGCCTTGAGGCGTGGATTTTTCTGATGTTTGAGACAGGCGTGACGCCTGTCCTGCTTTTCCAAAATCGTAAATCGTCACGATGCCGGGATGGTTGAGTTTCGCCAGGGCCCTGGCTTCGCGGGTGAACCGTTCGGCGAATGCGGGATCATCCCCGATGCCGGGCGGAAGAATTTTCAGCGCGATGATGCGGTCCAATTCCTTCTGCCGCGCCCGGTAAACCGCGCCCATGCCGCCTTTGCCGATGAGTTCGAAGATTTCGAGCTGCGGAAACTTGGCGGCGAGTTCGGCGGCGGGCGGCGGCTGAAACGGCGGTTCCTTCGGATCGGTGACCGTGTCCGCCGCCGCGCCCTGTTTGAGCAGGCAGGCGGGACAAAGGCCCGCCGGGGCGTTGGCCGGCAAGGGCGTGCCGCATCGAGGACATTTATTTCCCTCTGGCATGGGCTGGTTCAATTTTACCGTGTCCATGCCTGCTTCAGAAGCAAAACCGGAAAGACGTTACCTGAATGATCGAAAAACTCTTAACCTTCAACATTCAACTCCCAACCTCGAATTGCTTTATGCGAGTTCCCATTGGGTTTGGGGAGTTGAATGTTGAGCGTTGAATGTTCTCTAATTTTCATCGCAATTTGAACCCGCCCTGAAAAATCACCTCGGCGGCGGTAACGATTAAGAAAACCATGCTGATCACGGCGTTCAGTCGGAAGAAGGCGAGGTTGATCCAGTTCAAACTGCGCCGGCGGGCAATCCAGTGCTCCAGCACGAGGCAACCGACGATGAGGAACCAGCCGACGAGATAGGCGATGCGGAATTGGCAGAGCAGCCCAAACGCCAGCAGCAGTCCGCACATCACCATGTGTGCGAGGAATGCGGCGGCCAGTGCGTTCTTGGGTCCCCACGCCACGACCAGGGAGTGCAGGCCGCTCGATTTGTCGAACTCGTAATCCTGCAGCGCATAAATAATGTCAAACCCAACGAGCCACAGCACCACCGCCAGCGCGAGCACAATCGGCTGCAAGCCAACTCTTATCGAATCAAACCAAGCCCAAAAGGCTTCAGACGAAGAGAAAATATCCGGCGGCGGCGGCTGGAACCCGAATTCACCTTTCACCGCCAACCACGCGCCGACCGGCGCCAGCGCCAGCGAAAGCCCGAGAAAAACATGCGTGTAATCCGTGAACCGTTTGGTGAGCGAGTAAAAGCAAATCACGACCAGCGCCACGGGCGAAAGGTAAAAGCAAAGTGAGTTGAGAAAATAGCTGGCGACGACCAGCCCGGCCGCTGACAAAAGGCAAAGCAAAATCGCGCTCATCAAGGAGATTTGTCCCGTCGGCAGGTGCCGATCTTTCGTTCGCGGGTTGAGCGCGTCGAATTTGCGGTCCACGATGCGGTTGAACGCCATGGCGCAGGTGCGGGCGCAGACCATGGCCGCGAGAATCAGCAGAAATTTCCCCCAACCCGGCCAGCCGCGGTCATCCCGCGCAGCGACCATCATCGCCGCCAGCGCGAACGGCAGCGCGAAGACGGTATGCGGGAAGCGGACGAAGCTGCCCCATTTTCGCAGCGAGGATAGAAGATGGAGGATAGAGGATGGCAGAGACACGTCAGTGTGCGCTCCGGCAAAAGTCATCGGCTTTGATAATCATGTTGGCGATCATGCCTCCGATGGATTGCCAGGCTAAATCGAATTCCCGATGTTGCGACGGCGGGATGTAGCGGCAATCCAGTGCATCATCCAACCATGACTGAGTCTCGTTGGCCTCGCCGATGGCGTCGGTCAGTTTGCTGACAAAAGAAGCGGGATAACGACGATGTCCCCAAGCCTCTGCGATCATGGATTTTACCGATCGCGACGAACGACGGATTTGATCCGTCAGGGAAAACTTTTCTTCCTTCGGAAACGTTTTAGTCATTTCAAACACACGATTTGCTTCACTGCGAGCCTCCTGATAAGCCCGCAAATCACGAAAACTCCTGATAATTGCCATATGATTTCAGAGTTGTCAGTTTGCCATCTTCAATCTTCCATCCTCCATTCTCATTCTTTTTCCTCCGACCACCGCGGGACGAGGTTTTGCGGCAGACCCAGATGATCCAGAACCCGGGCGACGACGGTGTCCACGACTTCCTGGACGGTTTTCGGGTTGGAGTAAAACCCCGGATTCGCCGGCAGAATGGTGGCACCGGCCAGCAGCAGCAGTTCCATGTTCCGGACGTGGACCAGGCTTAACGGCGTTTCGCGCGGAACCAGAATCAGCTTCTTCTTCTCCTTCAGCACCACGTCAGCGGCGCGGAGGAGGACATCCTCGCTGTAGCCGTGCGCAATGCGGCCCATCGTGCCCATGGTGCAGGGGATCACGACCATGACATCGGGCGGGTTCGAGCCGCTGGCGAACGGCGCGTTCATGCTTTTCACATTGTGCAGCCTCGCCCCGGCGGGGAGTTTCAATCCATCCGGCAATTCCCCGGCGATGACCTGTTGCGCATAGTTGCTCAGCACGACGTGGATTTCGTGCGTGTGCGAATCCAGATTATCGAGCAGGCGCTGCGCGTAGAGCGCGCCACTGGCTCCGGTCATGGCAACGAGAATCTTCAACGGACAAAATCGTAAATCGTAAATCGTAAATCGTAAATGAGGAAACAGCTTGAGTCGGCTTTTTCCTTCCGCACAATAGCGGCGTGTTCAAGTTTGTCGGAATCATTTTTGCCGTGACGTTTTTTTGTCTCGCCGGTGCGGCCCGGCCCTCCGCCGAGAGCAAATTTCCGGCGTTGAGCTGGGTCAACACCAATATCGCTCACAATCCGTTCGGGCCGGCGCCGGTCAAGCTGATGGTGCCGGTCGTCCCGTCGAATGCGCCGGCCGCGCCGGCAGAAGAGTGGCAGCCGCCCGTGGCCCCGAAACCGGTGCCGGTCAGACCCCTGACGACTTGGATTTCCCTGGACAATTGGGCGGCACAACATGGTGTTGGCAAATCGCACCTCCTGTCAAACATGCCGGTCACCACTTATGCGGTTGGTTCTTCCAACGGCGTCATGGTTCTGGCCATTGGCAACCGGGAGGCAACCTGGAACGGAATCGAAATTCATCTCGGCTTTGGGCCACAGATCATTGACGGCCAGCTTTTTGTGTACGGACTCGACGTGCAAAAAAATCTGGAACCGTTGCTCTGCGGCCCGTCGCTGGCCTTGTCGCCGGCCAATCCGGTCATTGTCATTGATCCTGGCCACGGCGGAATGAACAGCGGCACACACAGCATCCTGGATGGACGGTTCGAGAAGGAATTCACGCTGGACTGGGCGCTGCGGCTGGCGCCGTTGCTCGCGCAGGAGGGTTGGCAGGTTTTTCTCACGCATACGAACGACGTGGACGATTCGCTGTCCAACCGCGTCACGTTCGCCGAAGCGCACCACGCGGAATTGTTTATCAGCCTTCATTTCAATTCGCTCGCGCCGGACAAATTCCCGGCCGGGATCGAAACGTATTGTCTTACCCCCACCGGAATGCCTTCGACGTTGACGCGGGGTTACGGCGACTATTGGTCTGAAAATTTCCCCAACAACGCCTTTGACGCAGGGAATTTGCAGCTTGCCGTCCGGTTGCAAGGCGCCTTGCTCCATGAAACCGGGTTGGAGGACCGCGGTGTCTGCCGGGCACGCTTCATCGGCGTGCTGCATGGACAACACCGACCGGCCGTGCTGATCGAGGCGGGCTTTTTGTCAAATCCAAACGACGCGCGGCAGATTGAAACGCCGGCATTCCGGCAAAAACTGGCGCAGGCCGTCGCCGACGCTCTGCGGTTAAAACCGGAGGCCGGAGATCAGAAGGCGGAGGCCGGAGGTCAGAAATCGGAGAACAGCGGTCAGAAGGCGGAAACCATCACTCCGGAATCAGGTACGAACAAACTTGCGTGGCCGTGAGTCCGGTACCAGCAGACATAAGTCCGCTCCAATTTAATTGAGCCGACTGATGTCGGCGGCTACAAACTGACGCCTTCGCGCGCGAGCAATCGGCGTTTCCAATCCAATCCTCCGCCAAAGCCACCGATTTTTCCATGCGCTGCCAGAACGCGATGGCACGGCACGAGAACCGGAATCGGGTTCGCTCCGCACGCGCCACCCACGGCCCGGACGGCCCTGGCTTTGCCAATCGCCTGTGCGATTTCGCCGTAGCTTTTCGTCCGGCCGATGGAGATTTTCCGGAGTTCGCGCCAGACGGCCTGCTGAAATTCTGTTCCCCCGGACAAATCGAGCGGCGGCAGGTTTTTTGCAGCGCGTCCGGCA
>DATEGR010000183.1:0-5312 GCA_035279985.1 Verrucomicrobiia bacterium | reverse complement strand
GCCTGCCGTTGCGAAGGGGTCAGGGCGTCGGCATTTCTGGTTGTGGGTGATTCCATGCTGCAGCCGCAGGCTAACACGGGGTTGAAATTTGGAAAAGAGCCGCCCGCAAGAACTTTGTCCCCTCGCCCCGTCCAAGCGGGGAGAGGGTCAGGCCGAGGGGATTTTTGACTTTGCGCTTCGCAAAACGGCTGGTCCAGAAAAGTTCGGTGATGATTTTTCTGTGTGATTTTACATACGCGCAGGATAATGTCATCTCATGTCCCAAAGCCTCCGCCTCAAGGACCAGCCGGTCAGCGAGCGGCCGCGCGAACGGCTGGTGGAACACGGCGCGGATGCCTTGAGCCACGCGGAATTGATCGCCATTTTGCTGCGCACCGGCTTGAAGGGCGCCAACGCGGTTGAGATTGGCCAACAGCTGTTACACAAGTTCGGCACGTTACAGGCATTGGCGCAGGCATCGGTGGAGGATTTGCGGAGCGTGAAGGGCATCGGGCGCGACAAGGCGGTGACGTTGATGGCGGCGTTTGCCCTGGCGCGTAAGATGGCGGAGGATTTGCAGCGCGAATCACCCGTGCTCGATAATCCCGAAAATGTGGTGCGGCTGTTGCGCGAGAAAAATCTGATGAAAAAGGTGGAGACCTTGCAGGTGTTGCTGCTGAACACGCGTCGGCGGCTGATTCGCGTGGTGGAAATTACGGACGGCACGCTGGACACGATTCTGGTGCATCCACGCGAGGTCTTCAAAGCCGCCATTGCTGCCAACGCCGCTGCCGTAGTGCTGGTGCACAATCATCCCAGCGGCGACCCGACGCCGAGCGAGGCGGACATCAAGGTGACACGCGATTTGATTCGGGCCGGGCAGCTTTTGAAGATTGAAGTGCTCGACCACGTCATCATCGGCCACGCGACCCCGGAACGGCCCAAGGATTACGCCTCGTTGCGGGAACTGGGGTATTTTTACCAGTAAGCCTGGTTTATTTTCCGCTCTGCCAAACGCGGAACATTGATCCGGCTTGTGGAAAATGCCGGATCAAATGGGATCACTTCGCAGTTATTTGATGAATCGCCTGGTTTTACTCTTTGTGCTCCAGCTGGATCCGAAGGTTGCTTTCCACTACGGGAAATAAAATTTGTCCCTTTTTCACCGGAGCGTAAATCTATAGGTGGTGATGAATGATGACATGATCCTGGTGCGGGATTATGCCCGGCACAATTCAGAGGAGGCGTTTGCCACGCTGGTGTCGCGGTATGTCAATCTGGTTTATTCCGTGGCGTTGCGCCAGGTGCGCGACCCGCAGCTGGCGGAGGAGGTGACGCAGGCGGTTTTCATTATTCTGGCGCAGAAAGCGGGTTCGCTCAGCGCGAAAACAGTTCTCGCCGGCTGGCTTTGTCGCACGGCACAGTTCGCGTCCGCTAATGTCTTGACCGTCCAATTTCGCCGTCAACGCCGCGAACAGGAGGCCTATATGCAGTCTGTAACCAACGAACCCGAACCGGAGATATGGAACCAGGTTTCGCCGCTGTTGGAGCCGGCGCTCGCTACCTTGAAAGCCGCTGATCATGACGCCATCATCCTGCGATTTTTCGACGGGAAAAGCCTGCTTCAGGTCGGGAATGTTTTGGGCGTAAGTGAAGAAGCCGCAAAAAAGCGGATCACGCGAGCCCTGGGAAAATTGCGGAAATTTTTCACAAAGCGTGGCGTTGTACTTTCAATAACCGGAATCGCTGGGGCCCTTTCGGCCAATTCAATTCAAGCCGCGCCTGCGGGGCTGGCCAAGGCTGTCGCCCTCGCAGCGGGCCAGGGAGCCACGGCGACGACCGCAACCGCGGCGCTGGCCGCAGAGACGCTCAGGCTCATGGCCTGGGCCAAGGCAAAGATGGCGGCCGCCGCCAGTGTGATCATCATCGTCGCTGCCGGCACCACGGCGGTCGTGGTGCAGAAAGCCCACCGGGCGCAGCCCGCAGCGGCCCCCGATATCCGGGGAGCCTGGGCAGGCGTTGTGGAAGACACCAATCAGCATACCCGCAACCGCGCTGTGATGAAAATTACCCTGACCAACGGCACCTACCAGGCCACGGTGGATGTAATCGACCAGGGCAAGCAAGACATCCCGCTCAGCGTCTTTATTTACAAGTATCCCTCGGTTCACGCGGAATTGAAATTTGCCGGCGGCAATGCCGTCTGGGAGGCGACTTTGAATGCGGACGCGACGGAAATGGCGGGGGTTTGGAAACAGCAGAATCAATCGACCCGTTTGAAGCTGAAGCGGGTCAGCGAACCTGAGATTGCGTCCGAACCGCTGACGGGAAAAGATTATGTGCCGCGCCGGGATTCGGATTTACAGGGTTATTGGAAAGGAACGTTAGCTTCGATGCCTGTGAATTTAAAAATTGCCGAGCAGCCGGACCGGACATTTCGTGCTGAATTCGACAGCGTACAGGAAGGCATGAGAAATATTCCCGTCTCGATTACCTATGCCCGGCCGCGAATCAAAGTTCAAGTCGACGGGTATGGATCCTGGTTTGAGGGCAATGTGGAAGCCAACGACACCCGGATAGCAGGAATCTGGGGGGTGAGCGCGACCAGGACATTTCCGGTGGTTTTTCAGCGCACGGATCCGGCCATCGACGCGGCGCGGGCGCGGGCCGGAAATTACGTTTTTGTCGCTGATGACGAACTCCAGGGCCATTGGCGGGGAGAGATGAGCACCGAAAGAAACGGCAAAGAAGTAAAGCTGCATATGGTTTTACACATTGCGAAAATGCCGGATAATACCTTTGTGGCTTTGCTGGACAGCCCGGATGAATTCATGAGTGGAATTGAAGCAAGCCTGGTTCGGTTTTCGGCGCCAAACCTGCAATTGCGTTGGGTCGGGCTCGGCAGCCGGTTTGAGGGAGAATTTCGAAACGGGAAGATCTCCGGCATCTGGCGCGATAATAGCGGCCCGCATCCGCTAACGCTGGAAAGGAGTCTGCCCGAATGACAGCACGAGGCCAGGGCTTCACATTGATCGAGTTGCTGGTGGTGATTGCCGTAACCGGCATTTTGGCCGCGTTATTGCTGGCGGTGTTGAGCCAGGCCAAAAACCAGGCCGGAATCACGGTCGACCTCAATAATCATAAACAGATTTTACTGGCTGCGCACTTATACGCCGGGGACAACGACGATCAGCTGCCGCCACCTGGCTGGGGCACGGATTACGCGTGTTGGGCATTCAACGTTCCCTTTGTGGAAGGGGGGAGTGGTTCCAGGAGTGGTTATGAATCGGTGTACCCATCCCAAGTGGAATCCGCCCGGAAAGGTCTGCTTTTTACGTATTTGAAAACAACCGATGTCTTCAGATGCCCGGATGACCGGCCCGACGCGCTCTTCTATATGCGGGTGGTTTATATTTCCAGTTATGTCTGGAACGGCGCTGTGTGTGGGTACAGCAATGAAATGGCCGATAAACCATACAAACTTGGCCAATTCAAACCCAATGCAATTCTCCAATGGGAAGGCAATGAGGAAGGAGAAGTTCCTTTCAATGATTGTTCGGATTATCCGTCAGAAGGAGCCACCCAGCGGCACCGGACCGTGGTGACGGTCGGATTGTTCGACGGCAGCTCCAAGAAACTGACACTCCTGAACTTCAACGCGCTGGCGGTGCAGGGGTTGGAGCCAAACGAACTCTGGTGCAATCCCGCGAGCTGGAACGGCGGGCAACTGAATTGACAACCTGACCGTCGCAATTTCTCGATTGTCCGGCACATCACCCCGAGGGCGGCCCTATTTCCCGATCTGGCCGCGGGTGACGCCGAGCTGGTTGAACAATTTCAATTCGCGCCAGAGTTGGGTGCCGGTCATTTCGCCGCGGAGAAGCCGGCGATATGGGACAATCGTCCGCGCCACCTGTTCGGGCGTTTCGTTGAGGAATTCCACGCGGAAGTGACGCACGCCGAGTTCGATCATGCGCGCCACATACTCCGCGCCGGTCTGGGCCAGCGCGTTGAAGACCGTGTTGCGGCAGCCGATGTCCGCCTTCACCGGATGTTCGGCGCCCACGCGGTCGCGTAGTTTGACGTCATGCCGATCGCACGGACGGCCGCAGTTCCGGAAATCCGTGCCGCTCGACAGAAACGCGCAGAACACGCAGTGTTCCATGTGAAACATCGGCATGTGCTGGTGAATCGTCACTTCGAACCAATCCGGCGGCGCCGCGTGCAATAACGCTTCGAGTTGCTGAAAATTCAAATCGTAACTCGCCGTCACGCGTTCCAGGCCGAACCGGTTTTTGAAATAATCCGCTGCCAACCGGTTCGCCACGTTCAGTGGGAAATCGCCAATCCGCCGGTCGTGGGCGAAGAATTTGAGGTGGTCATAATTGCGGACCAGGTAGCCGTCCGCGTTGCATGAGCGCACCTGTTCCAGCGTCCATTCCTCGCCGGTCTTGAAGATGCGCGGGGGAGCCACGAAGATTGCGGAATGCGGAATGCGGAGGGCGGAGTCGCGGCTGCGAGCGGTGTGAAACAACGTTACGGCTTCACGGTACTTTTTGGGGTCTTCAAATTCGCAATAGATCGTGGTCACGCCGCATTGCAGTGCGGCTTCGAGTTGCGGCAGGTTGCGAACCAGGGCAATCAATTCTGGATGGGTAGCAGCTGACGTGAGGAGGCGCTGACTGAACGGAGTTGAAGGATGAGCCTCGTTACCGCGGCTGCTACACTCATTCAGTTGCCAGCGTTTTGGCCGCGTCCACAAACGCGCCAGTTCCGCCACGGTCTCGCGGCGCAGACGGTTCAATTCGCTCACCGGCAACAAAACGTCGCCGCTCAGATAATTTTTCAACCCCCCGAACTTGAACGGTGTACCGCCAAGCCGGCCGAGTTGTTCGCGCAACTTTTCTTCTGTGAGTGGCTGCTTTTCCGCTTTTTCCAGCGGCATGGTGGATTCCACTTTCGCAACATTTCCCAATTCGTCGCGCGTAATCAGCGTGAGCGGTCTGCCGGCCGTTCCATGAGCTTCCATTTCAATGGGCCGCTGAAAATTCGGCGTGTCGCCGGCGAAACTTTGACGCAGCCGCCGGTTCAGTTGGGGATCGTCCGTCTTCCACAACTTGTCGCCAACGTGGATGCGTGAGAAATCAATATCGCCGTGGCCGAAACGCAACTCGCGCGCCGAATTTTGAATTTTTGGTTTTGAATTTTTAACTTCGTAAACCCTTCCGCCTTCCTCTTTTGCTTCCGGGCGGCCGGCGTCGAAGACCACGCCGTCGCCAGGTTGCAGTGGCGCTTCGAGTTCGACCACCACGGCGTCGCGCAAAACTTTTTTC
>DATEGR010000182.1:0-6488 GCA_035279985.1 Verrucomicrobiia bacterium | reverse complement strand
GCCTGTTCACCTGGACGGGCGTGGCCCAACAATTGGTGGCGGTGGTCGAGCAGCGCGAAAGCCCCAGCCTGATGCTGACCGACAACGAATGGGACGAACCCTGGAACGACGCGGATTAGAATTGAACGCCTTTGCCTCCCGATGATTCCAACCAAAAGGTCAGAGGGCTATGACATCCGATAAAATCCAACTTTTCTGTACGGACCTGGACGGCACGCTGCTGGGCAATCCCGAATCCACGCGCCGGTTCAAGGACACCTGGGAGTCCCTGCCCAAAAAACAACGCCCCCTGCTCTGTTATAATTCCGGCCGGCTCGTCCAGAACATTATTGATCTGCTGGCCACCCAATGCCTGCCGTGGCCGGATTACATTGTCGGCGGCGTCGGCACCCAGATTTACGACGGCCGGCAGAAACGGCCGCTCAACGAATACAACAAGCAATTCCGGGCGGGCTGGGACTTGAAAAAAATCGAAACGATCCTTGCGTCCTTCCCCGGTGTCACGCACCAGCCGCCGCAGTTTTTGCATCCCTACAAATCCAGCTGGTACCTGCACCAGGCCACGGCGGAAACCATTGAACAATTGAAAAAGCTACTGGCCGACGCCGGGCTGGAGGTCAATGTCATTTATTCCAGCATGCGCGACCTGGACGTGATGCCGCAAAAAACCAATAAAGGTTATGCGCTGCAATGGTTGTGCGAGAAAATGAGCGTCCCGCTGGCCAACGTGCTGGTCGCCGGCGACACCGGCAACGACAGCAGCCTGTTTCTGCTGCCCGGGGTCCGCGGCATCGTCGTGGAAAACGCCCAGCCGGAACTTTTTGAGGCGGTGGTCAAACTGCCCACCTTCAGCGCCAGCCAGGTGCTGGCCGACGGCGTCATTGAAGGTTTGAAATACTTCGGCGTGATTCCCGATGCGCCGTCGCTGGAAAGTTCCGCGTTGCGCGCCCACGAAATGGATCCGACGCTGCGGATGCTGTTCACCGAGGCGGCTCTGGGCACGCTCACGTCCGGAGAACGCCAGCTCATCTGCACCGGTTACGACCAGGCGCTGGCCGCGTTGCGAAAAAACATCACGCCGCTCGGGTTCTCGGCGTGTTCGCTCGAGGACAATGAGGTGACGGGCACCGATGTCAACTACCGCAGTGTCTGGGCGCGCGACGGGTCGATCACGCTCATCAGCACCATCGAACTGGAAGACCCCCAGGTCCGGGCGGCCCAAAAGCAAACGTTGCGGACGCTCCTCGACCACATTTCGCCCAATGGCCAGATCCCCGCCAATGTGCGCATTGACACCAAGACGCCCGATTATAGCGGTGTGGGCGGTATCTGTTCCATTGACGGCGGCCTTTTGATCGTCATCGCTTTCTATCATTACATCAACAAAACGCAGGACCACGATCTGCTGAACGAATACTCGGAGCGCCTGCAGCACGTGATGAACTGGCTCAGCGCGCTCGACAGCAATAACGACGGCCTCCTGGAAATCCCCGAAGCCGGCGATTGGACCGATTTATTCGGACGCAGTTATCACGTGCTCTATGACGAAATCCTCTGGTACCGCGCTAATGTCTGCTTTGGCCGGCTGCTGGAGTTTCAGAAAAAGTTCGAGAAGGCGGCGGATTACCTTCGCTGGTCGCAGTTCATCCGCGGCAAAATCCTTGCTGCCTTCTGGCCGACCACCAAGTCCCACGAGGCAACCGCGCACATCACCTTTGCCGACCGCCAGTTTATGCTGGGCGATTCCAGTTATCTGCTGGCGGAAATCACGCCGTTCAGTTTCAGTTGGCGCTGCGACGTGCTGGGTAACATTCTCGCCTTCCTGCACAACGTGCTCGACGTGGACCGTGCGCGGGTCGCCTTCAAATTCATGTGGGGCGTCGGCGTCAATGATCCCTGGCCCGTGGCCAATCTGTATCCGCCGGTGCAGGCGGGCGACCCCGACTGGCGCGCCTATTACACGGTCAATTTGCTGAACCTGCCCGGGCATTACCACAATGGCGGCATCTGGCCGTTCATCGGCGGCATGTGGGTGCGGTTCATTCACCGGCTCGGCCTTTATGAAGTCGCCTGCCGCGAACTGCTCAAGCTCGCGCAACTGAACCGGCTCGGCAAAAACCAGGAATGGGAATTCAACGAATGGGTCCACGGCCGCACCGGCATTCCGATGGGCAAATGTTTCCAGGCCTGGTCGGCCGCCTCCTACATTCACGCCTGCCAGGAGCTGCAAATCAGCCCCGATAGTCTGCCGCATGACTGAGCCACGCGACCGCGCCGTTGCGCTTTGCTTCGGCGAAATGCTTTGGGATTCGCTCCCGCGCGGGTTGTTCCCCGGCGGCGCGCCGATGAACGTCGCCTATCACCTCCACCAGCTCGGCCTGCGCGCCGCACCGGTCAGTGCGGTCGGCCGGGACGCATTGGGTGATGAACTGCTCCAGCGCGTGACTGCGTGGGGACTGGACACGGACCTCATCCGCGTGCGCGACGACAAACCGACGGGCCTGGTGCGCGTCCGAACGGAAAAAGGCGGCCCGGCCTACGACATCATGGAAAATGTCGCCTGGGACTGGATCAAACTGCCGGCGCGGCCGCCGAAATTGGTCGGCCAGGCTCGCGCGCTCATTTTCGGCACCCTGGCGCAACGCGCCGAACCCAATCGCAAACAGTTTTCCCGGTTGCGCGAACGTTGCGGCAAGGCGCTCAAGGTCTTTGACGTGAACCTGCGCCCGCCCTATGACGCGCCGGATTTAGTCTGGTCGCTCGCCAAAACCGCCGACGTGATCAAACTCAACCACGATGAGGCCAAACAGCTTCTCGGGAAAAAATATTCCGTCATCCAACTGGAATCAGCCGCGCGCGATTTGTCCGCGAAGACAAACTGCCCGCGCATCTGCATCACCGCCGGCAAGGACGGCTCCGGGCTGCTAATCGATTCGCACTGGACCTGGCTGCCGAGCCGCCCCATTGCCGTGAAGGACACTGTCGGCGCAGGCGATGCTTTCCTCGCTGCCCTGGTGCACGGACTGCTTGTCGGCAAGCAATCCGCGCGCGACATTCTCACACGGGCCCGCAACCTGGCGGAATTTGTCGCCTCGCACGACGGCGCCACACCGGCTTATAAGGTTGCGCCGGACGGCGAAATTAAAGCGTCATAGCTCCGGAAATCCGCCCGGTAATATTAAAGCAAAGGCGCAAAGGCGCGAAGCCGCCAGGAGAAAATTAGTCTCAATTGCTTTGCGCCTTTATCTCTTTGCGTCTTTGCGTTAAAAGAAAGGCATGTCCGCCGAATCTCAGGAACCGAAAGACCGCAAGACGCTCGACGACCGCGCGAAGATGACCGAGCTGGAGCGCATCCGGCATTCGGCCGCCCACGTCATGGCCACCGCCATCCTGCGCCTCTGGCCGGACGCCCAATTCGCCGCCGGCCCACCGGTCGAGAACGGATTTTATTACGACGTGGATTTGAAACACCGCATCTCGCCGGAAGATTTTGAAAAAATCGAGGCCGAGATGAAAAAGGAAATCAAGGCGAACCATCCGTTCGAGAAAATCGTCGTGACCCGCGAGCAAGCGCTGAAAGATTCCGAGAGCGGGCGGCTGGGCGGCTTGAGCGAGCGGCCGGGCAATCCGAGTAAATTCAAGCTGGGCAACCTCGAGGCCATTCCCGAAGGCGAACCAATCACGTATTTCAAGAACGGCGATTTCATTGACCTGTGCGCCGGGCCGCACGTGATGCGCACCGGCAACACCGGCGCGTTCAAGCTTACCAGCGTGGCGAGCGCCTATTACAAGGGCGACGAGCGCAACCCGCAGCTCCAGCGCATCTACGGCACGGCATTCAAGAACAAGACGCAGCTCGACGAGTATTTCAAAATGCTCGAGGAAGCCAGGCGCCGCGACCATCGCAAGATCGGCCAGGAGATGGGCCTGTTCGCGATTGACACCGAATACGTCGGGCCGGGCCTGCCACTGTGGCTGCCCAAAGGCACCGCCATCGTCGAGGAACTGGAAAAGCTGGCGAAGGAAACGGAGTTCGCCGCCGGTTACGTGCGCGTGAAAACGCCGCACATCGCGCGGGAAAAAATGTATTTAACGTCCGGCCATTTGCCGGTGCTTTACGCGGAGTCAATGTATCCGCCGATGGAATTAACGGAAGGAACAGACGAAAATCCTTTTAAGAAACCGGGCGGCGAAAAATTGAAATCTCAAATTGAACAATTGTTGCGAAAATCAATTGGAGGAGTTAGTAAAGTTTTTGAAACCGAAAAATCCGCTGACGAAAAAAAAGTGTCCGAAGAGGAAATGCTGCGCGACATAATAAAAACCGCTGAAAATCCGCCACACGTTGAGCGCTATTACCTCAAGGCCATGAACTGCCCGCATCATCACCGCATTTTTGCGGCGGAACCGCGCAGTTACCGCGATTTGCCGTTGCGCCTGGCCGAATACGGCACCTGCTACCGCTACGAACAGTCGGGCGAATTGTTCGGCCTCATGCGCGTCCGCAGTTTGAATATGAATGATGCGCACATCTATTGCACGCCAGAACAATTCGCCGCGGAATTTAATGCCGTCAACGAGATGTATCTGAAGTACTTTAAGATATTTGGCATCGAAAAGTATGTGATGCGCTTCAGCACGCACGACCCGGCGCGCCTGACCGGCGACAACGCCAAGTTCGTCAACGAACCGGAATTGTGGAAGCAGACCGAAGACATGGTCCGCCAGACGCTCATTGATTCGAAGATTCCCTACGTGGAAGTGCCGAACGAGGCGGCGTTTTACGGGCCGAAGATTGACGTGCAGGTCTGGAGCGTCATTGGCCGCGAATTCACGCTGGCCACCAATCAGGTGGATTTCGCCGTGCCCAAACGATTTGGCCTGGTCTATCGCGACAAGGACAACACGGACAAGACGCCGCTGTGCATCCATCGTGCGCCGCTGGGAACGCACGAGCGGTTCATCGGCTTCCTCATCGAGCATTACGCCGGCAATTTCCCGCTCTGGCTCGCGCCGGAACAGGTGCGCGTGATGACCATCGGCGAGGAGGAACCGTTGGTGAATTACGCGAAACAAATCGTGACCGAACTGCGCGCCAATTTTGTCCGTTGCGAATCGGATTTTTCGTCGAACAAAATCAACGGCAAGATCCAGGAGGCCGAGCAGGCCAAAGTCCACACGATGCTCGTCATCGGCGGCCGCGATATGGAAGCGGGAAATGTTTCCGTCCGTCTACACGGCAAAGGCAACGTCGGTGCCAAGCCGAAGATCGAAGTGATCGCCGAGATTTTGGCGGAGATTCGCGAGAGAAGAGCGTGACAATTTAGATCGGGAATTAAGTTCCTGACTGACCGGTTTTGGCCGCTCTGCCCGAGGGTCATGTGATTGACAACTTGTCCCGGATCTGTAATGCTCGAACTCAGCATGAAGCAGAACAGTCAAGCGCAGATGACTGTTGGAAAATCGAGGTTTCAATATATCCTTGGCATGCGGGTGGATGCAATCAGCTATGAGACTGCCACCACGTTAGTCATGGAGTGGGCATTACGGGGTGAATCGCGTTGCGTGTGCGAAGCCCCCATAAACATGGTCATGGAATCCTATGACAGCCCCGCTTACCGAATGTGCATCAACAAAGCAGACCTTGTCACTCCCGGTGGCATGCCCATCGTTTGGTTGATGCGGCTGTTGGGGGTACGCCGGCAGCCGCGCGTTTACGGTCCGAAGCTGACGTTGCATGTTTGTAAGGCCGCTGCCCGGGCGGGAACACCCCTTGGCTTTTTTGGCGGTACGGCCACGGTGGTTGACGATTTAGTTCGAAACTTGAACGCACACTATCCAGGTTTGCCCGTGGTCTTTACCCACGCGCCACCGTTCCGTCCGCTGACGGCGCAGGAGGACGATTCCCTATGCCAAGCAATTGCCGCATCCGGTTGCCGTATTCTGTTCGTTGGCCTGGGGTGCCCTAAACAGGAGCGCTGGATGGATGAACATCGTGAACGGATCCAGGCGGTCATGCTCGGCGTCGGCGCAGCCTTCGATTTTATTTCCGGCCACAAACCCCAGGCGCCCCGCTGGCTGCAGACGCTGGGGGGCGAGTGGCTGTTTCGGCTGGCGACCGAACCGCGCCGGTTATGGCGGCGTTATGCCTATCATAACCCTCGCTTCGTCGCGTTGGCGGGCTGGCAGCTGCTGCGCTATTGGCTGTGTATGCCCACCGGTAGTGGAAATAAAAGTTGAAATGAATGCCCTTTCCACAATTAGAAATCATGCAAAGCCTGCCATAGAGGGTTGTAGTCCTTCGAGCGACACATCGTACAGGGACGGAGCCCGCCTTGAGGTTGAGGTCTACGCCCGCCGGTTGGCGTCCCGCCGCTGGCAAGCTGCCGGCAAACGTTTGTTTGACTGTGTCGTTGCCTTGCTTTTGCTTGTCTTGTTTTCTCCGCTTTTTGCCGTCATCGCCGTGGCCGTGAAGCTGTCGTCTCCTG
>DATEGR010000181.1:0-9340 GCA_035279985.1 Verrucomicrobiia bacterium | reverse complement strand
AACGTCGGCGCCCGACCGGCTTTTGCGTTGCTCCGATTGGGGAAATTGCCGGCAGGATGACGGCGCTCCCGGCTAATCGCCGAACAATTTTTTCAATTTGTCGCGCGCGGCGGCCTCGCGCGGGTTGCCGCCGGTTTTCGGCGTCCATTCGCGCAGGGCAAACTCGAAATATTCGCAGAAGTTGCCGACGTGTTTTTCCAACACCGGTTCGGCCCGGCGTTCCCGGCATTGTTGGGCGGCGCGCGGGTCGTAATGCGCGCAATTCAGGCAAACCCGCAGGTCCACCCGGCATTTCATGCAAATTTCGCCGCGACCCGGCTGGCCGTTCAACGTCCACGCTTCACCGCAATTATGGCAATGACGAGTCATTTACGATTTTGGATTTACGATTTACGATGTGCCATCGCATGAGATTAACCTCGTAAATCGTAAATCGTAAATTGTAAATTGCCTGGCCCCGGATGAAGAAAACGATTGCCGCGCTGTTCTGGTTTCTGCTTGCGCTGCTTGGCGCAGTGGCTTATGCGACCCTCGCCTTGCGCCGGAATGAGCCGATTAACTCGGCCTATCTGGTCATCGCGGCGATTTGCACCTACGCTATCGGCTACCGTTTTTATTCGAAGTGGATTGCCGCGCGCATACTTGCCCTCGATGATCACCGGGCCACACCTTGCGTGGTTCACGACGACGGCCGGGATTTCGTCAGAACGAACAAATTCATCGTTTTTGGCCATCACTTTGCAGCGATTGCCGGACCGGGACCGCTCGTCGGTCCGGTGCTCGCGGCCCAGTTCGGTTACCTGCCCGGCACGCTGTGGATTTTGATCGGCGTTGTGCTCGGCGGCGCGGTGCAGGATTTTGTCATTTTGTTCTCTTCCATCCGCCGTGACGGCAAATCGCTCGCCCAGATGGTCAAGGAGGAACTGAATTCGCCGGCGGGACTTATCGCGCTGGTGGCCGTGCTGGCGATTCTGGTGATCTTGCTCGCCGTGCTGGCGCTCGTCGTCGTGAAGGCGCTGGCCGAAAGTCCGTGGGGTGTTTTTACTGTCGGCGCGACCATTCCGATTGCGTTGACGATGGGTTGTTACATGCGATTTGTGCGCGTCGGCAAAGTTCTCGAAGCATCAGCCTTCGGCATCATACTCCTGCTCCTGGCGGTCTGGGGCGGCAAATTAATTTACCAAAGTCCGACCTGGTCGCAGTTTTTCAGCCTGCATGGCATTACGTTGGCATGGATTATCATCGGCTATGGCGTCATTTCCAGCAGTCTGCCGGTGTGGTTGCTGCTCGCGCCGCGCGATTATTTGAGCACGTTCATGAAGCTCGGCACGATTGTTGCCCTGGCGTTCGGTATTTTACTCGTGCTGCCGGTCCTGCAATTGCCGGCGCTCACCCGGTTCACCGACGGTTCCGGCCTGGTGGTTGCCGGAAAAATTTTCCCGTTTTGTTTCATCACCATTGCCTGCGGCGCGGTTTCCGGCTTTCACGCGCTCATCGCCAGCGGCACGACGCCGAAAATGATTACGCGCGAAAGCTATGCGCGGCACATCGGCTACGGCGCGATGTGTTGCGAATCGTTCGTGGCCATCATGGCGCTCATCGCCGCCTGTGCGTTGGAGCCCGGCGTCTATTTCAGCATGAATGTTAAGGGCGACCCCGCCACGACCGTGGCCCAGGTCACCGCGCTCGGTTTTCCCGTAACGACTGACCAGATGCATTCATTGGCGAACCAGCTTGGCGAGAAAACCCTGTTTGGCCGGACCGGCGGTGCGGCGACCCTGGCTGTTGGCATGGCGCATATTTTTTCCAGGGCCGTCAACGGCCGCTGGCTCGACCTCTGGTATCACTTCGCCATTATGTTCGAGGCGCTGTTCATTCTGACCACACTCGACGCCGGCACGCGCGTGGGGCGTTACCTGATTCAAAGCGTTCTCGGCCGGGTCTGGAAACCGTTGGGCGATCCGAAAAATTTCCTGGTCACGCCGGTGGCGGCCGCCCTGATGGTCGGTGCGTGGGGCCATTTTCTGATTCAAGGTGTGCGCGATCCCTTGGGCGGCATCAACTCGCTCTGGCCACTGTTCGGCATTGCCAACCAGATGCTGGCCGCGATTGCCTTGTGCCTCGGGACGACCATTATTTTGAAAATGGCGCTTCAAGGCAGGGCAGGCGTCGCGCTTGCCTCTCACCTGGGAATCGGCGCGCAAGGCGCGGATATAAAATTGGAGACAGGCGCGGCGCCTGTCCTACGTACGCCCTGGTTTGCGCTCATCACCCTGATTCCGCTGGTCTGGCTGGTGGCGGTAACGTTCACCGCCAGCGTGCAAAAAATCTGGCATCCCGATCCGCGCGTCGGTTTTTTGGCCCAAGCAGGCGTCCTGCATCAAAAGACTCCGGGATTGGAAGCAAATCTGACTGCCGCCAGATCAGGTGGCGATGCAACCGCCATTGATGCGGCTGAAGAATCATTGCGTGCCAACCGGATGCTGGAATTTAATAACGTGCTCGACGCCGCGGTGGCCGGGACTTTCCTGGTATTGGTTACGGCCATCATCTTCGTGAGCGTACGCGAGTGGATTCTGCTCCTGTCCCGGCACAAAGCGGCGGTGTTGCACGAGACCGAGCCGGTCTGGTTGCCGGATTATGCCGTAAAGGAGGCCGGACCCAATTTCCGGACGGCCGCCGGGGCGGCGGTCATCGCGCTCGGCCTGGCGAAGGAATGGTCCGGCGAATCGCATTTCGAGCGGGCACAACAGCAGGCTTTTACCTGTAGCCGCGCTTGTGAAAGCGCGGACAGTCCGCAAATTCATCCCGCCATGCAGGACGACCGCAAATCGCTGGAGAAAATCTACGTTGAAACTATGGAGCAACGGTTTAACGGTGTAAGAAGGTGTTGTTAATATTATCGTCGCGCTCGTCGTTTCGCGGCAAAATAGGGCCGCGTTCTGACGAGCGCGTCTACGGAAAATGAAACTCGGACTATTTGGCGGTTCGTTTGACCCGGTGCACCTCGGCCATTTGCTGGTCGCACAGGCGGCTATCGAGGAACTGGAGCTGGACCGGCTGTTCTTCATTCCGGCAGCGCAATCGCCATTCAAGCCGGCCAACCAGCCCGCGCCGGCAGCTATCCGGCTGCAACTGCTCCGGCTCGCGCTCGCTGGTAACACGAAGTCTGAAATTGACGACCAGGAAATCCGGCGCGGCGGCGTTTCCTACACCATCGAAACCGTGCGCGATTACGCAAAACGATTTCCGCAGGCGGAATTGTTTTATCTCATCGGCGCCGACAATACGGTGAAGCTCAATGAATGGCGCGAAGCCAACGAACTGGCGCGGCTGACGCAGTTTGTGGTCACTCTGCGTCCCGTTTGGAGTTCCGGCTTCAGCCGGCCGGAACCGCCTGAAGGCGGGACTCCGAACTTTCCAGCGCCGTTTCGCGGGCGGACGCTGAAGGGTTTTCCCCTGGCAGTTTCGTCATCGCAAGTCCGGGCGCGGGTGAAGGCGGGGTTGTCCATTGAACCGCTGGTGCCGCCGCCGGTCGCCGAGGCCATTCTCGCGGCGAGACTTTATACCTGATTTTCAACCACGGATGGACACTGATAAACACGGATTCGCTTCAAATCAGAAATTTTATCTGTGTCCATCTGCGTCCATCTGTGGTTAAATTTCCCCGGCAACTATGGATTCCCGAAAACTGGCTTTGCTCTGCCGCGAGTTCGCGGACAACAAAAAGGCGGAGAACATCGTCATCCTCGACGTACACAAAATATCGTCGGTGACGGACTATTTCGTGATTGCGTCCGGCACAAGCGAGCCGCATCTGCGCGCCATTGTGGAGGAGATCACCGACCAATTGCGCCAGGGCCACGGCGTGCGCCCGAACGCGGTGGACGGCACGGTCCATGGCGCCTGGGTGGTGCTGGATTTCTTTGATGTGATTGTCCACATCATGCGTCAGGACGTCCGCGAACGCTACGATCTGGAGGGTCTTTGGGGCGACGCCGCGCCGGTGAAGCCGAGGAAGAAAGCCACGCGGACCAGAGCGTAAGGGGATTATTCAATCCCTGAAATTCACAAACTGGACGGCCACGGGAAATTCCTTCGCGCGTACCGTAGCGATGACGGCCTGTAATTCGTCCCGGCTCTTGCCGGTCACGCGCACGGCGTCGCCCTGAATCTGCGTCGTCACCTTGAACTTGCCGTCGCGGATGAACCCGGTGATCTGTTTGGCGACGGTGGTTTCGATGCCCTGCTTGATCTTGATGAGCTGCCGCGCGTGGCCGAGCGGCGAGATGTCGGGTTCGCACTGCTCCACGCTTTTCAGGCTGATGCCGCGCTTGGCGAGCTTGCCGATGACCATTTCGTTGAGCGTGCGGACTTTGAAATTGTCCTCGGCGGAAAGTTTGATCTCATTTTTCTCCAAAACGATTTCCGCCTGGCTGCCCTTGAAGTCGAAGCGGTTGGCCAGTTCCTTATTGGCCTGATTCACCGCGTTCTCAATTTCCATCGAATTGACCTGCGAAACAATATCGAATGAAGGCATGACCCAACGTAAAAAAATGCCCATTGGAAGGCAAGGGCGCATCCGTGGGGCGCGTTGCCCGAAGGAAAAGGAGCGCGGACCGCTGAGTCCGCGTGTCAGCGGTTGAGGTGAATGTGGTAGGTTTGCGGATGATGAGTTCGCGCGGACAAGGCTGTCCGCGCTCCGGGCGGCATCCCCGCCTTATTGCGCCTTCTGCGGCAACTCAGTCGAGGCCTTAACCATGTCGTCGAGGAGCTTTTTGAAATCCTCCAGGCCGGTGGCGGGTATGATAATGGTGTCGCGGCGGCCGCCGACGTCTTCGGTGATGCGCAGGAAGCGGCCGCGCGGATTTTCCTTGAGGGTGAAAAGAAAAGTTTTGCGCTCGATCTGAACTTTGTCCGATTTCAGGGTATCCTCGTTGACCGGCGGCTTGGGTTGCCCATAAGGACGCCGCCCAAATGGCGATGGCCGTTCGTTTGAGATCATAATTTCCCGCTGAAGGCGCCCGCGCTGGCGTTCCATCCAGCTAATGGAAAATTTCGACCGTTATGGCGGTTTGTCAACTGGTAAAATCTACAAAATATTGGCGGCCCGCTCGGCCAGTTCGGAGCGTTCACCTTTCTGCAATTCGATGTGCGCGGCGATGGCCTCGGCGCGGAACCGGCTGACGACGTAGTTGAACCCGTTCGACGACGAGTCAACATACGGATTATCAATCTGATACGGGTCGCCGGTGAACACGATTTTTGTACCGGTGCCGACGCGGGTAATGATGGTCTTGGCCTCGAGCGGCGTGAGGTTTTGTGCCTCGTCAATAATCATGAACTGGTTGGCGATGCTGCGCCCGCGGATGTAACTCAGCGCCTCGACCACGATGCTGCCCGAACGCATCAGATCGGTGCTGCGACGATGGTCGTGACCCATGTTCAGGTCGCTCAACATTTCGAGCGCGTCGTGAATCGGTTGCATCCACGGCGCCAGTTTTTCTTCGAGCGAGCCGGGCAGGAAGCCGAGCTCCTTGCCCATGGAAATGGTCGGGCGCGCGACGACGAGCCGGCGGAACTCGCGGTCGTTCACCGTGCGTTTCAAACCGGCGGCCATGGCCAGCAATGTCTTGCCGGTGCCGGCCTTGCCCATGAGGGTGACCAGCTTGACGCGGTCGTCGAGCAGCGCGTCGAAGGCAAAATGCTGCTCGCGGTTGCGCGGTTTGATGCCCCAGACGCCTTCGCGCGAGTCAATGATGGGTACCAGCCTCGCGCCGGTCGGGTCCACCTTGGTGAGCGCGGCTTTTTTGGAATTGGCTTCATCCGTTAAGGTGCAGAACTCGTTCGGAAAATAGGTTTTGCCGCTGGCAAGTTCGAGTTCACCCCTGGCACGAAACGCGGCCAACTTGTCCGGACTGACGGCCATCTCCATCATGCCGGTATAGAGGTCCGTGATAAACACCCGGTCGGTTTCGTAATCTTCGGCCTGCAAACCGAGCGCATCGGCCTTGATGCGGAGGTTGATGTCCTTGCTGACGAGGATGGTCGCATTTTTCGGTTGCGACTTCTGGATGGACGCAGCGAGCGAGAGAATCCGGTTATCCACCGTGTTGCCGTTGAAATGGGCCTCGCCGTTGACGTGGCCGTTTTTCTGGAAAACGATTTTCAGTTTGCCGCCGTTGGGCAGCTTCACGCCCTCGCTCAAGCGGCCGTCGCCGCGTAAGCCGTCGAGCATCCGCGACACCATGCGCGCATTCTGGCCCAATTCGGACGATTCGCGCTTGAACCGGTCAATTTCCTCGATGACTTCGATGGGGATTAAAACGGCGTTCTCCTCGAAACTGAGCAGCGAATTGGGATCGTGCAGGAGAACGTTGGTATCAATGATGTAATTCTTCACTCAGAACAAAATTAATTCGTAAACGGTTAAAAACAAGCCGCCTTGTGCAAAAAGAATGTGAATTTTTCAGGTTTTCGTCATACGTCCAATCAGAATACATCTGCCATCAAATATGTTTTCGCTGCCGGGCCACAAACTGTTCCAACTTCTCAACCGAATAAATCTCAGGGCGTGACGCGGTCCACTGCCGGAACTCATCCAGAGTCACATCTATCGATCGGCTGGTGAAGGCTCCACCCAAGTCGTACTCAAACATCGTCCGTGAACCGGGCAGTTCCTTACGGGTCCCATCAGGCAACTCGATCCAATGGTCATAATGTGGTATGATGACACCTGTTTTCATCGGGTCAGGGGTGGGAGCGATTTCGAATTCGGTATGCGACTTCCCATTAACGCTTGTCTGAAAAACCACAAACAGGAGTCGGTTGCCGTGATAACCCCAACGGACATCTTGAACATCTTGGACTGGGAAAGTCCCCGATTGCAGTGCGGACTCATAAAAAGTTGGATAGATTACAGGACTGATCACAGGAACCAAACAATCCAAGACAGCAATCGTAAATCCCAAGGCAAGAACGAAGCCCAAAAGACTCCCAACTACTGCCCGCTGGAGCGCATCCAAATTTGCAGATATCCGCGACCAGTAAAATACGCAGCCATAACCCACGGTCGGCAAAACAAGAACGTAAATGTATTCCCAAATCCAGTGTGCAGCCCAGGAATTGGGCAGCAATGCAATCCAAGGTTTGGGCAGCAATACAATCGCACTGCTGATAATCGAAACGCCGATCAGTCCGAAAAGAAGCCGCACTGGACTAAATGTTTGTTGGGTTGTCATGTTGCCAACCGGTAATTGTTAAACAAATTTATTGTATATCTCAGATCATACACAATAGCTAATTCAATTCATCTCGTTCTTTCTTCCACTACTTTTTCAACCGGGCCAGCCGGCGGTGCCAGTCCCGGATTTGGGCATGTGCGGCGGGCAGTTCGTAATGGCCGGAGTACAGGAAGTTTTCGAGCATCCCGGCCAGATCGAAGTCCACAAACCGCGGTCGCTGGCCCAGCAAAAAGGGCTGGTGCGCGAGCATTTCCTCGAAGGGCAGGAGCTTTTGCTCCAGCAGTTTGAGCCAGTCGTCCCGTTGCGCATACCACTGGCCAATGCAGCCGCGGCCGAACTTGCGCTCCTTGAAGCGCAGAAACTGGAGTTGCTCCGCCGCCGGAACGTTTTCCCGCCAGTAAATGTCGTTCAACCGGAACGCCGCGCCTTCAATCTCGTTCTCAATGTGGCGCCAGAGGATGGACTGGACGCCTTCGAGTTCGGACGGGAAAAGCCCCAGGCCCAGTTCTTCGTCGAGATATTTGGCGATGACCTGTGAATCGTCGTTGAGTTCAAACACCACGTTTTTGCCGTCGCGGATGATCGGCACGCCGTAATAGCGCTGCTTCGTCAATTTCCAGACCAGCGAACGGTCCTGGTTCGGGATGTTGGTGATTTTAAAAGGTGCGCCGGAAAATTCCAGGATGCGGCGTTGAACAAGGCAGAACGGACTCCACGGAAACTGAATCAATTCAATCATGTGAAAATCATCGCGTTTACCGGCTAAGGCAGTCTAAGACCCCGGTGGTGCCATAACAAGCCCAAACACCACTTTACACTTCTGCCGCGCGGGACTAAAGTCGCGCTATGGCATCTGATTATGACGCAACGGAGTTCGTGGACACCGACTTTCAGGCGCACAAAACACCCGGTCTGTCCGCCAGCGACCCGCTTCGCCCGCCCACGCGCGAGGAGGTGGACCGCAAAGTTGTCGAGGCCCAGCAAAAGCTCGCCGAATTGAAGCGGGCGCAGGAGGATCTGGAGCGCGAACGCGCCTCGCTGGAGGAATTGCGCCGGCGCCAGACGGAATTCCAGACCGGTCGGCAGGAAATGATCCATAGTTTGACGCGCGGACTGGGCCTGCTGGAGGAAGCCGAATTCAACACCCGCCGCGACGCCGAACAAATGGTCAAGACCATCGGTGATTTCCGCGACGCACTCACCAAAATCCAGGCCATCCACGACGAGGTGTGGACCAAGGAAAATTTCAACCTCGAACTCACCCGCGCGCTCACCACGATTGAAAACGCGCGCATGGAATGGAACGCCGCGCGGCTGAAAGTGCCGGTCTTGTCCGGTCCGGCGCCGGAGAAGCCGCAAACCGAAAATGCGACGGCGCCGTCCGGGTCGTCGTTGGCCGAAGCCAGCTTTGGCCAGTTGTGTAAAATCGGCCTGGCGATGACCTGGCCGCTGATTTTGGTAATTATTCTGGGCGCCATCGGAGTGGGATTGGTGATCTGGATGACGACGCCCGTGCCGATGCCGGTGCATCGTTGAAATCCTTCGTATGGCGTCCGCGAAGAAAAAGGCAAAGAAAAGCGACCCGATTTCCGAGCGTGCCCGCGCGTTGACCGACCAGATTGCCTCGCTCGAAGCTGAAATCAAACGGCTCGACAACCAGTTGCAACACACGCCCGTGCCCCGTTTGCGTTCCACTGCCGTGCCGCACGGCGCGACGGTTGCCCGCGCTGCCGAACCGCCTCCGCCTGCCCACGTCGCGCATGAGCCGGTTTTTGAAGAGGTAAAACCCGTTCGGCCCGCCGACGAAACCACCGCACCCGACCAGTTCAATGAATTCGGCGTGCGCAAATATGATTTGCCCGGACTTTTTGGCCGTCTCCGCCAACATTTCCGCCGCCCGACTACGTCCAATCCGCGGCTGGTCACCTATCTTGCCGCCGGCGGCGTCCAGGGACTGCGACCCTTGCGCTACGAAAAGCGCGTCGCCCGCAACCGGTTTATCCTGCTGGTGGTTTTTTTGTTTGCGATTCTGCTCGGCGTCATTTCCATCTTTGTCCACAACCGTTGAACGAGCGTGCATAATTTCCGGCTTTAGT
>DATEGR010000180.1:0-7614 GCA_035279985.1 Verrucomicrobiia bacterium | reverse complement strand
TGGCCAGCTCGGCCGTCGCGTTGCCGGTCCCGGTGACCGCGGCCGGGGCGGATTGGAGACTGGCCACCTGTTTCTTGAGCAGTTCATTTTCCTGGCGCAAGGCCTCGGCGGCGTCCGCGCCGGCCAGCAGCGATTGCAGGCGCGTTTGCAGCGTCCGATTCTCCCCGGCCAGCTTGCCGGCGTCCGCCGTTTGGGCGGCCAGTTTCTGGTTGGCCTCGGCCAGCGCCTGTTTCAACAATTCAAAGGATTTGGCGTCCACGCCCGCCGGCGCGTTGCCGTTTCCCTGTGCCAGGCTCACCTTCAACAAATCATTTTCCTTCATCAACAACCGGAGTTGCTGCTGGACCTGGGCCAACTGTTCCGGCGACACCGTCGCCGGCTGCGTCGCCAGCGCTTCCTTGAGTTTGGATTGCAGCGTCTGGTTGTTGCTCTGCAGCCGCTTGATCTCCGCTTGCAAGGCGCCGATCTGCGACTGCAGTGCCACGGTGGCTGCGGCCGCGGCCGAGGCCTCCACGGGCGCACCTGGTTTCGCGGGAACCGCCGCCACCGGCGGAGGCGCATTGGTGGAGGGAAGTTTGGCGGTCACCTCGGCGATCTTTTCGGCCAGATAATTCAACCGGAAATTGACGATCCGGGGATTCCAGTCCGGAAAAACCTTTTGAAACTTTTGCAGATCGTCCCGCGCCCCGGCATAGTCCTCCAACGCCCGGCGGGGTTCGCCCGAATTATCGAACGCATCCCCCTGCTGGATCATGGCGTAGATGATGAGGTATTGATCATCGGGATTCCCCTGCGCGCGCGCCATCGGCGACAGCGACAGCGCTGCGAACAAAACCGCAAATCCAGCCAGCCATTTCATGCTGGCACGATACTCCAAGCGGATGTGATTTGGCAACGCCGACTCGTCCCGGCAGTGATACATTTTGCCACTTTCGGTGGGGCGAGCGTACGCGAGCCGCAGCACATTGCATCCATGCCGCCACCCAACTCGTCAGCCTCGCCCCACCAAACCGTACCACTACTTCGTCTGCCCCCCCCGCTTCCTGCGTTGGCGGGAACAGGACTGGTGTGAGGGGATTTGAACCGTGTGCCACCTCACCCCGACCCTCTCCCCCAACTTTGTTGGCGGAGAGGGAGAAAAATGCAGCGCACCTCGACCCATTCGTAGATTTAACATCGCCGGCGGCGGGCTCCGATTTCCGGTCTAATTTTAATCGCAATCTTAATTTTAACCCCGTGACCGGAATGATTAAGGTCAGGAGTTAGATCAGGATTGAGAGCAAGAGTAAAAAAAGACTCAGATACCATCTGCCGACTCGCGATTGACCTGTTCCGCCGGTTCTGCTACCTTTCCGCCACTCGAAAAAACGCGCCATGAACACCGCGCTAAACCAGCACGTGCTTGTGCTGAACCGGTTGTGGCAGGCAGTCAACGTCTGCACCGCCCGGCGCGCACTCACGTTGTTGTTTCAAGGCCACGCCCAGGTCGTTCTCGACGGCAACGACGGCTCGTTCCATACGTTTGATTTCGACGAATGGCGTGATCTATCGGAAAGCGCGCCGCACGAAGAATCGGTTCGCGCCATTTCCTTCCGCATCCGCGTGCCGCGCATCATCCTGCTGCTGATTTATGACCGGCTGCCGAAAAAGGAAGTCAAGTTCACGCGCCACAATATTTTTGAGCGGGACAAAAACACGTGCCAATATTGCGGCCGCGTGTGCGACCGGAAGGATCTGAACCTGGACCACGTCATCCCGCGCGACCGCGGCGGGCCGACGACGTGGGAAAACATTGTTTGTTCCTGCATCGAGTGCAACACGCAGAAGGCCAACCGCACGCCGCAGGAGGCCGCGCTGCATCTCATCCGCAAACCCAAGCGGCCGAAGTGGCGGCCGTTCGTGCAGATCAACTTCAGCCTGCACCGGCACGACAGTTGGAAGCATTTCATTGACCTCGCCTACTGGAACGTCGAGCTGGGCGAAGACGTCGAGTAATTGACGATATGTGATTTACGATTTACGAGTTCATCACCTGTTCGGACGTACGCGTAAATCGTATATCGTAAATCAAAAATAAGGAGCCTCCCCACGCCGGCTGGCGACGGCATTGACAGGCTGTTGGCGACAAAGGTAACATGGCTCAATTGGCGTGTTCGTCTATCGGTCAGGACGCTGGATTCTCAATCCGGAAAGACGGGTTCGATTCGCGTACGCGCTACCACTTCATGGGTTGAGTTCCTTGCCGGCAACCTGTCCCGCTCTTCCCGGCCCATGCCCGGTCATTCCGTCGTGAAGCTGCCGCGAGATGCAAGCAACCTGTCTGACGGGTAGTTGTACATTCCGGCAATTCAGGGCAGGGTCATCGCGCTGCGATGACCGCGCCGCGTTCAGCGGCGCAACGAAACACCGGATGATCCATAGCGTTGCAGGTTCCGTCCGTTGAACGCGGACGGTGACGCCGGCACCCCGACAGACTCCTGTCGGGGCAGGCCGCGGCGTCCCTACCCGCGCAAAACGTACCACCACCGTCTGACGTTGCCGGACAGGACTTGCCTCAGCCACACCTTTGCCGTTAATAAAATTGTGTGTCACAACAGACCTTCTCCGGGCCAATGTCCATTCGCGGACGACTGCTGCCGTTCTGGCAAGGCGGCCTGATTCTGCTGCTGGTCATCCTGGCTTATCTGCCGGCGCTGCGGGACGGGTTCATCTGGGACGACGATTCTTATGTGACGGAAAACTCCACTTTACATGATTTGAACGGACTGCGCCGCATCTGGTTCGAGGTGGGCGCCGTGCCGCAATACTATCCCATGGTACACACCACCTTCTGGCTGGAATATCATCTCTGGGGCCTCAATCCGGCCGGTTTCCACTTAATCAATGTGCTGCTGCATGGCGCCGCGGCGATTTTGCTTTGGCAGGTGTTGCGGCGTTTGGAGATTCCGGCAGCGTGGCTGGCGGCGGTCATTTTCGCGCTCCACCCCATCGAGGCGGAATCGGTTTCCTGGATCACCGAACGCAAGAACGTGTTGTCGGCCGTCTTTTACTTCGCCGCCGCGCTGGCTTATTTTCGTTTTGCGGCCTGGGGCGGGCCGGCCGGTCCGAACCGTCACCGCTGGCATTGGTATCCGGGGGCTTTGGCACTGTTCCTGGCGGCGCTGTTGAGCAAGACGGTGACCTGTTCGCTGCCGGCGGCGTTGTTGCTGGTGTGCTGGTGGAAGCAGGGCCGGGTTCAATGGGGCGCCCTCCTTCCGCTCCTGCCTTTCTTTGTACTGGGCGCGGGACTGGGACTGTTGACGGCGGGGATGGAGAAATATCATGTCGGCGCGCAAGGCGCAGACTGGTCGTTGACCTTTACCGACCGGTGTCTGATTGCCGGGCGGGCTTTGTGGTTTTATGCCGGCAAACTGGCGTGGCCGGCGCAGTTGACCTTCATTTACCCGCGCTGGGACATTGATCCGGCGGTGTGGTGGCAATGGCTGTTCCCGCTGGCGGCCATCGGGGTGGTGGCCGGCCTCTGGCTGGCCCGGCGCCGGATTGGCCGGGGCCCGCTGGTGGCGATGTTGTTCTTTGCCGGGACACTCGGGCCGGCACTGGGCTTTGTGAATGTGTATCCGATGCGATATTCGTTTGTGGCGGACCATTTTCAATATCTGGCGGGCATCGGCTTGATCACCTTGTTCGCCGCCGGCCTGAACCGGATACCGCGGGTGTTCCCGGCTGCGCTGGTGGTTCTGCTGGGCGCGTTGACATGGCAACAAACGGGCATTTACCGCAACCTGGAAATCCTCTGGCGCGATACGCTGGCCAAGAACCCGGATTGCTGGCTGGCCAACAATAATCTGGGCATCTATCTGTACCACGAGGGGCACCTCGCCGAGGCCATGGCGCACTACCACAAGGCCATTCAGACCAACCCGGACCGCGGCGACGCGTACTACGAACTGGGCATCGCGCTGGCCGCCGAGGGGCGGCTGGATGAAGCGATTGAGAATTACCGCCAGGCCATCCGGCTCAACCCCAATTACGCCAACGCGCTGAACGAACTGGGCAACGCCTTCGCCACCAAAGGGCAGTTGGACGAAGCCATCAGGAATTATCGCCAGGCCATCCGGCTCGATCCGAATTTTTCAAGGGCACTGAACAATTTGGGGGTTGCCCTCGCCGGCAAAGGGCAGTTGGATGAAGCGATTGTGAACTTTCGCAAGGCTGTCCAAATCAACCCCAACGCCCCCGACACCCGCAACAACCTTGGCCTCGCCCTCCTCTACCAAAACCAAATCGCCGGGGCGATCCGCCAATTCCAGGAAGCCATCCGTCTGAAACCTGATTATGTTGAGGCTCAGCGCAACCTGGCTCGCGCGTTGGAAATGCAAAACGTCCCGCCGGGCCGCTGATTCAGGGCGAGGCGATGGAAATCAGGGCTGCGCCGTTTCGGGCTGGTGTCGCTTCAGCCCAAAATGCGGGCAATCGGAAATGGGCAACTCCCCGCCCGCACCGAGCGGGCGGAACAAATGACACATGACGCACAAACCGCGCCACCGATGTTGCCCCGCTCGGGGCGTGGACGGGCATCCCGCCGTTCCTTCCTATAAAATGCCTTTGGTAGGGACACTGCGCTGCGGTGTCCCCGGCGGTAAAGCCGCCGGCCACATTGCGGGATTGCGCCCGCTTGGGGCGCTGACGGCGCAGCGCGCCGTCCCTACCTATAAAATGCCTTTGGTAGGGACACCGCGCTGCGGTGTCCCCGGCGGTAAAGCCGCCGGCCACATTGCGGGATTGCGCCCGCTTGGGGCGCGAACGGGCATCCCGACATCCAATGTCGGGACGAAGCGCACCGTCCCCACCAGGAACAATTCCGGGATGTATCGCTGCTTTTGCGATTGACTCTCAACCGGCAACCCCCAACCCTCAAGCGTCAGTGAACACCTTTCAGATCATTTTCACGCCGACGAGCGCCGCCGAACTGGCGCGGATGCCCAAGGAACTGCAGTTGCAAATCCTCGGCGATTTTCGCGGCCTGCCACAACAGGTGCGGGGCACGGAACTGGACGAATTCGGCAAGCTGGAACGGGGCGGGCGCATTCTGCACCGGTTTCGCGTGGGCGATTACCGCGTTTATTTTGAGCGGCACGAACTGGGCGTGCTCGTGCACCGGATTCTCAGCCGGCACACGTTCAAGGATTTCTACTTCCGTTCCGGCCTCAAAACCGGCGAAGACGAAGCGCTTCAGGAAAATCCCAAGTTTTGGGAATTGATTGAAGCGGCGAAGACGTCCGCGAAATAAGCTGTCCCCCCATTTACGATCTGCGACCCCTGAAAAACCGTAACAGCCCCGATTTGGATCGGGGCTCTCATTTCACTCCGAAATCGCGGACAAATGGAGCCGACTCACGTCGGGATAGTGGTACGTTTTGGAATACCAGGGTAGGGTCATCGCGTTGCGATGACCGCGCCGCGTTCAGCGGCGCAACCGAAACACCGAACGATTAATAGCCTTTCAGGTTCCGTCCGCTGAACGCGGACGATGACGCCGGCACCCCGACAGACTCCTGTCGGGGCAGGCCGCGGCGTCTCTACCATCGCAAAACGTACCACCACCCACGTCGGCTGTTGCCTAAAATTGAATTTTTCAGAGGTCTCGATTTACGATTTACGAATCCATTCCCGGTCCCACCATCCGCGCGCATAAATCGAATATCGTAAATCGTAAATAATGAGACTCCTCACGTCGTCTCCTGCGATTCCCAGGAGCGTCCCTGCCCTCGACCGGGATTACTGCACCATCACCCGGTAAAACCGCTGGGGATCCGTGGCGGCAGGATCGGAACCGGTCATGATTCCATTGGTGGCCACCACCGCGCTGCCTACATTGTTCCAACCGCCTTGCGCCAGATTGGTGGAGTATTCCAATTGATAAGTCTGGGTGGCCACCGAGCTCCAGACCAAGGTCACCGTCCCGCCGGACTTGGTAATGGATTGGAAGACCGGCGCCAGCGGCAGGCTGAGGCGGAAAACGGTGCCTTTGGTATAGATGCCGCCGTTCACCGTGGTGCCATAGAAATTGCCGTCCGTTCCCTGCACCAGGGAGCTTTGCGGACTCGCGCCGAGGTAGGGGCCGCTCGGTCCCGTGAACAAAATCAAAGGGGTCAAATTGCCGGCGGGCGTGATTTCAAAGACCGTGCCGCGTTGTGGATTATTCCCCCCGATGTAAGTGGTCCCGTAGAAATTGCCGTCGCTGCCTTGAATCAGGGCCGCATAAGGATAACTGCCCACACTGCTGCTGGGGAAGGAAACCAGCGACTGGAATTGCCCGGCGGGAGTCATCTGAAACACGGTCCCGATCTGGTTGGAACCGCCGGCCTGGGTGGTGCCATAAAAAATGCCGTTCCTGGCCTGCACCAGGCCGGCCTGGGGAAATCCCCCGTCGTTGCCGCCCGAGAAGACGTAAAGGTTGGTGAACGTGCCATCCGGGCTTAACCGGAAAATCGTCCCCACCCCAAAGGGCACCTGACTGCTGTTGCCACCCCACGTGGTGACGCCATAAAAATTGCCGTCCTGGCCCAGCACCAAGGCGGTCGGGTTGGCGCCGTTGGTCCCGGCAAACAGGACCGGGGTGGTCAACCCGCCATTGGTGGTGACTTGAAAAATCGAACCGTAACCGGTCCCGCCCGACGTGGTATTGGGATAAGGCCCGCCGTATTTGGTGCCGCCATAAAAACTGCCGTCGGCGGCCTGAACCAGGGCGACGTCGGGATTGGCGCCGTTGGTCCCGCCCAACTGGGCCAGCTGGGTCCAGGTGCCATTGGGGGTGATTTGAAACACCGTGCCCACGTTGCTTGCCCCGCCACCGTAAGTCGTGCCATAGAAATTACCGTCAGTCCCCAAGGTCAACCCGCCCACCGGGCCGGCCCCATTCGTACCGCCGCTGAAGTTGTAAAGATTCGTAAAAAAGCTGCCGTCGGGGGAAATGGCAAAGATGGTACCGTTGCTGTTCGCGCCGCCGTTGGGAGCGGTGCCGTATAAATTACCGTCCCGCCCCTGCACGAGGCCCGCCGCCGGGTTGGCGCCATTGGTCCCATTAAACGAAATCAGGCTGGTGAAAGTGATGCCGCCATAAACGCGGGGCGCAATCAACCCCACGATCAGCACCGCGACCAGAAGCACGGACTTTTGAAGACTTTGCATAAAACAAGTCGAAGTTCTTAGCCAAGCCGGTTCAGGTGAGGCTATTATGCGCCGGAAATGCAAAAAAACAAGCAACAAACTCGCCCCTCCGAATCTGCGTTTATCCGCGTTCATCCGCGGTTAAAATCACTCCGTTCAAATGGCAAAATCACTGAGCTGGGCCTGGGCCAGTTCCAGGATGGAAGCATAACAGCCCTCCACGTTTTGCGCCACGGTGTCGATGTAGTTTTCCCGTTCCGGCGGCCGGGGCACTTCGAAGGGAAAGCTTAACAAATCCGTCACGTTTCCGGCCTTGGCTCGCTGGTAAAGTCCCTTGGGATCGCGCGCCACGCAGACGTCCAGCGGCGCATGGACGTAAATCCAGACCAGACGATTGCCCAGGATTTTGGAGACGACATCCCGCTGACGGTGCTCCGGCGCCAT
>DATEGR010000179.1:0-6974 GCA_035279985.1 Verrucomicrobiia bacterium | reverse complement strand
CCTGCACGTGGGTGTTTAGTTGTTTGGCTTCCGAATCGGTCAAGACCAAGGGCTGAGCATGGCGTGGCATAACCCAAGAATACCCCACAAACCAATAATGTCAATCACTTATTGGACACTACACTAGTCATGTGTTGGGTTCCATTTTGGATTCCATTCTGGGCGCCTTTCATATCAATCATGATGGGTATTGTCGGGATAGCATTCATTTACTTGCTTAGCAAGGCAGTGCATTCCTCGGCAGTTTGGGTTTACGTTATTCTGGCGTTTATTCCCTTCGTCGGTCTTGTTGGCCTATTGGTTCTGAACAATAAGGCGACAAAAATATTACGACAGCACCAGATTCATATTGGTGTGATGGGAGCGAGGAGTGCGGATTTGGACAAGTTGAGTCGGTCATCTGCCGTCTGATATGAAGATGGGCTGAACATTTTTGGTTACCAACAGCGCGTCCTTTCCGCCTTCGCTCGTTTCCTCTTTTAACCATTGTCTTTCCCGGTTTTCCTTTTGGCACAGCAGGACATTCCGACAGGGTAAGCCGCTTCGGCACGGCAAGCGTGCGACAAAATACTTTTCCTTTCCCGGCTTGCGCCTTAACTTGCGCAAACGCAAATGGCCCTGAAACTGTTCAACACGCTCTCGCGCTCGATTCAGGAATTCGCGTCGCTTGACCTCACCGGAAAAAAGGTCGGCATGTATTGCTGCGGGCCGACCGTCTATGACTTCGCGCACATCGGCAACTGGCGCACCTTTGTCTTCGCCGACCTCGTCCGCCGTTATCTCGAATTCAAGGGCTACGCCATCACGCACGTGATGAACATCACCGACGTGGAGGACAAAATCATCAAGGGCATCCGGGAGACGAAAACGGCGCTGCGCGAATTCACCGGCAAATACGAAGCCGCGTTTCTCGAGGATTTGAAGACGCTGAATTGCGTTCTGCCGCACCAAATGCCGCACGCCACAGAGCACATCGCCGAAATCATTGCGCTCATCGAAAAGCTCGTCGCGCGCGGCATCGCTTACCAAGCCGCCGACGGTTCGGTTTATTTCAGCATCGAGAAATACCGTGGTTGCGGCTGCACCTACGGCCGATTGCTGAAGCTCAATTTTGATGAACTCCGCGTGGGCACGCGCGTCGCCTCGGACGAATACGACAAGGAATCGCTTGCCGATTTCGCGTTATGGAAGGCGCGCGTACCGGAGGACGGCGAGGTTTTCTGGCCCAGTCCCTGGGGTGAGGGCCGCCCCGGCTGGCACATCGAATGTTCGGCCATGAGCATGAAAATGCTCGGCGAAAGTTTTGATCTGCACCTTGGCGGCGAGGACCTGAAATTTCCACATCACGAGGACGAAATTGCGCAGAGCGAAGGCGCCACCGGCAAACCGTTTGTCAAATACTGGCTGCACGGGGCTTTTCTGCTGGTTGAAGGCAAAAAGATGAGCAAATCGCTCGGCAACTTTTTTACCCTGCGCGATCTGCTGGCCAAAGGATTCACGGGCCGTGAAATTCGTTACTTGCTGCTCACGGCGCATTATCGTGAAACCTTCAACTTCACGCTCGAAGGCTTGCAGGGCGCGCGCACGGCGCTGGCACGCATTGACGAATGCCTTGGCAAACTCCGGGAAATTACCGGGAGCGCCGGCTTCCAGCCGGCGAGTTTACCAGCGGAAGAACGCCAACCTGCCGGCAAGATGCCGGCGCTCCCGGCAGTGCTTCAACGTTTCAGTGATTCACTCGACGAAGACTTGAACATTTCCGCCGCTTGGGGCGCAGTTTTTGAATGGGTGCGGGAAACCAACCGGCGCATTGCGGAACACTCTTTGAGCGCGACTGACGCAGCGGGGGCATTGGCCGCGTGGGACAAAATGGATTCCGTTTTCGGCATTGGCACGCCGGCGGAAACCGAAGCTCCAGCTGAAATCATTGCGTTACTTGAAGCTCGACAAGCCGCCCGCAAAGCCAAAGATTTCAAAAAATCGGACGCCATCCGTGATGAGTTGAAGGTGAACGGCTGGGCCATCGAAGACACGTCCAAAGGTCCGAGACTGAAAAGGATTTGATTAACCGCCAAACACGCCAAATACTCGAAAACAAATGAATGAATCTATTCCGACAAACGATTCAGAAAAGAGGAGCCGCGGCCACAAAGCCGGTTTTCGAGTATTTCGCACATTTCGCGGTCCAAAGGACGGCGCGTAAATCGTAAATCTTAAATCGTAAATGGCCAAAGGCTTGTTCATCACGTTCGAGGGCACGGAAGGCTGCGGGAAATCCACGCAGATTGAACTGCTTGGCAAAACGCTGCGTGTGCTCGGCTACCACGTCCATATGCTGCGCGAGCCGGGCGGTACGCCGGTCGGCGAAGAAATCCGCCACACACTCAAGCACAGCAAGGCCAACGTGGCCATGACTCCCGAAACTGAATTGCTCCTGGTAAACGCCAGCCGGGCGCAGCTCGTCCGCGAAATCATCCGCCCCGCGCTGACCGTGGGCGACGTCGTCCTGTGCGACCGCTTTTACGATTCGACCACGGCCTACCAGGGGCATGGACGCGGATTGGATTTGTCGCTGGTGAAGAGCGTGATTGATTTTGCCGTCGGCGACACGCGACCGGATCTGACTTTGGTTCTGCACGTGCCGCCGGAAATCAGCGCGGAAAGACTGCTCTCGCGGCAGTCCATCCTGCCCTTCATCCGCGACCGGATGGAGGAAGGAGACCGGAATTTCTTCGCCCGCGTGGCCAAGGGCTACGAGGCGATTGTCGCCACCGAACCCGGCCGCGTTCGCGTGGTGGATGGCACCGGTCCCATTGATATCGTTTGTTCCAGAATCTGGGAACAGGTGCAACCGGTTCTGCCGCGGGTCGGCCGTTGGTGAACACGCTTGCTGAATTTCCCGCAATGAATACTCTTGCAGTATGAACGAAAGCAGTCTGAACGAAATCGAGGCAAAAATCCGCAGCGCGGACAATATCAGTGAAGACCGCAAGCGCGAGTTGCTCCAATTGCTCGGCACGTTGAAATCCGAGATCGGCAAGCTTTCCGGAACGCATGACGAGCAGGCGCAGAGCATCGCCGGTTTCACGGAGCTTTCGGCCCACGAAGCCACGCGCCAGCAGCAAAACCCGCAATCGCTGCACCATTCGCTGGAAGGGTTGCGCTCTTCCGTCGAGGGTTTTGAGAAATCGCATCCGCAACTCGTCCGGATTGTGAACAGCATCAGCAATACCCTGTCGAACCTGGGGATTTGACCGAATGGACGATTGATGATTTACGATTTACGATTTTCTCGAATGCCGCGGGCCTTCTGAAAATCATCAATCATCAATCGTAAATCACAGATCATTCAGTCCTCCCGCGGTTCCAGCTTCGCAATCGCCGTCATGATTTCATCCGCGATTTGCTGGTAAATCTCCTTGAGGCGCGGTTTGGAACAATTCTTCGCTTCCGCGCGCAATTTTTCAAAATTCATCGACCGGCCGTATTTCACGGCAATCCGTTTGGGACGCGGAAATTTTATGTGTCGGCCATAGGCTTCGTAAGTACCAAACACGCGCACCGGCACGACCGGCGCGGTGGATTTGACCACCACCAATCCGATGCCCGAGCGGGCGGGCTGCAAATGGCCGTCGCGCGTCCGCGTACCTTCCGGAAATAAAATGATGCCGCCACCCGCGAGCAGCCGGTCGAGAATCGCCTTCAAGCCCGCCGCGCCGCCGCCGTCGCGGTCCACGGGTACGGCACTCCAGGAGCGCAAGAGTGCGCCAACGCCCGGAAACCGAAACAAGGATTCACGGGCCAGATAATTGATGCCGCGTTTCAGCCCCGCGCCCACCAGCGGCGGATCGAGAAAGCTTGCGTGGTTGGACGCGAGAATGACCGCGCCGGTTTCAGGGACGCGTTCCGGATTAAAGACTCGCCAGCGAAAATAGGCCGCATACCACGCGCGAAAAAAAGTCCAGCCGAGGCGATACGAAAGATTCATAATGATTGATTGCTAAATCCGAATGACGAAAGAATGACGAATTCCCAGACCGCAAATCCGCCATTCGAACATTGGAAAATCCTGCGTCATTATGGTTTAGTCATTCGTCATTCTCCGCCCGCCAACTTCTTGCGGATCTCATCGAGAATGACGGCGCTGGTTTGCTCCGACGACATTTGAGAGTTATTAATGACCTTGGCCCCCAGCGGAACCATCAGCGGAGCGACGGCGCGCTGGCTGTCGCGTTGATCGCGCGCGGCCAGATTTTCCCGGACGCCGTCGGCGGCGCGGCGGCGCGACCGTTCCTCCAGCTTCGCGTCGAGATAAAACTTGAAGTCCGTTTCCGGGAAGACATTGGTGCCGATGTCGCGGCCTTCCATGACGAGACTGCCAAACTGCAGGCATTCACGCTGGCGTTTGACCATCCACTCGCGCACCTTGGGCACCGCGGCTACGTGCGGCACGGCGGCGCTGACTTCGGCCGTGCGAATTTCCTGCTCGGGAAAATAGCCGTCCACAAACAAGCGCGCGACGCGCAGGCCGTCGGCTTCCAGACAATGCAGGGCAGCCTTCCACCTGCGGCAAAGCGCGGCCACGGCCCGGGCGTCCTGCACGTCAACCCGGTTCTTCAGGCAATACCATGCCAGCGTGCGATACATCGCGCCCGTGTCCACATAAACACAGCCAAGCGCCCGGGCGACCAGCTTCGCGTTCGTGCTTTTACCGCTGGCGCTCGTGCCGTCAATGGCAATGACCAAAGGCTGTTTCAAATTTATTTTCGTAGCTGCGCCTCGGCAGAGCGCGGCAAATATCCTTATTTTTCTCCAGCGGCACTCTGCCGAGCTGCCGCTACGAATCAGTCCGCAAACAATTCCTCAGCCGCCAATTTTCGTCCGGTCGGCACGTCCCGGATCTCCACACCCAGACCGTGCGGCGGTTTGGCAGCGAATTTTTGGAAGAAATTCGGAAACGTCTTCTTCACACAGGCCGGATTCCTGATTTTTATGCCAGGCACCTTCAATCCCAGAACCGCAAAACACATTGCCACCCGGTGGTCATTGTAACTTTCAATCTCCGCGCCGTGGAGCGACGAAGGGTAAATTGTCAGCGTGTCATCTTCCTCGACGACCTTTGCGCCACACTTGGCCAGTTCCGTATGCAAGGCGGAAACCCGGTCGCACTCCTGAACGCGCAGGTGGTCGAGGTCAATGAATTTCACCGGATGATCTGCGAACGGCGCCATCATCATCAGCGTCATGATGCTGTCACCCAGATCAGATCTTCGGGAAACCGTTTCCGGAAGGAGCCGGTAATTCAGAAAATTTGTATCAATTTGATAACCTGCTCCGAGAATCGGCCAACGCTCCACCGAGACCGGGTGCGGCTCATGCTGAGCCGCGCCGCCGGCCAGCCAACCGGCAGCCAGGAAATAACTGCCGCTGGACGAATCAGGATCCACCGGATAAACGCCGCCTTTCATGCCCCGTTCCGGATGCCGGCTCTGTTTCCGGCTCCAGTAAAAATACGAGAACATTTCGCGAGTCATATAAACATAAGGCGATTCCTCGACGTTTTCGCCGACAATTTCGACCTGCCAGCCGGCCGCCAGCGAGCACATCAGCAACGCGCTCGCAAACTGCGAACTTTCCTCGATGCTCACCTGGCACCGGCCGGGGTGCGGACCGGTCGCCTGAATCACGGCGGGCAACTTGTCGTTCGGCGAATCCACGCGGCAACCCAGCTGCCGCAAGGCTTGGAACAAGGCCGCCTGTGGCCGCTCGTGCATGCGCGGCACGCCGCTCAAGCGATAGACGCCGTTTCCCAGACAAACGAACGCCACCAGGAACCGCGCCGCCGTGCCCGAGTTGCCCACAAACAATTCCAGCGGCTTTTCCACGGTCCCCGCATTGGGAATTTTGCCGCCGAGACCGCCAACCGTGATGGCGCGGTTGCAAAATTCCTCCGGGTCGGGAGCGACATTCACCACGAAGCCGAGCTTCCGCAGGCAGTCGACCATGATTTGCGTGTCTTCGCTCCAAAGCGCGCCCTCCAGCGTGACTTCGCCGTCGGCCAGCGCGGCCAGGATGAGCGCGCGGTTGGTGATGCTCTTCGAGCCGGGCACGGTGACTTCCGCATGCACCGGTTGGTCGAGCGGCACGATTTCGATGAGGTCGGGTAAAGGCATCAAGACGAGGATAGAGGATAGAGGATGGAGAATAGAAGATGGAAATTGCCGCAGCGCGGCCAGCTTTGGAATTTTCCATCATCCATCTTCAATCTTCCATCCTCGCTTTCTTACTCCGGCGACGGCGAGGCGCAACGCGCGCACCAACGGTCGCGGCGGGCCTTGGCCGTTTCAAAGAAGCTTGTGATGGCCTTCGCATCGGCTTTGGCCAAAGTACGCCCGAATTTCTTCAAATCGGAAATGAAATCCTCCAACGCCCGTTCGAGATTTTTGCGGTTGGCCAGCGCGATGTCACGCCACATCTCGGGCGAGCCGGACGCAATGCGCGTCGTATCCCGGAAACCATTGGCGCAGAGCGCCGCCTGGTGTTTGGGCTGCGTTGGTTTCAACACGTAACCGGCCAAAGTCGCCGCCAGGACGTGCGGCAGATGGCTGGACCGGCTTACCAGCAAATCGTGCTGTTCCGGTGCCAGCCGCAACGTTCGCGCGCCCAGCGATTTCCAAAATCGCTCAACTTTTTGAACGGCCTCTGAATTTGATCTGCCCGTCGGAGTAACGACGCAAACAGCGTTCGCGAACAAATCCGCGCCAGCTGCGCCCACGCCGGTTTTTTCCGCGCCGGCCATCGGATGACTGCCCACAAAATGCGCGCCGGCTTTGGCAACCAGCGATTCCAGTTCACGCACGACACCGGCTTTTACACTCCCCACATCGGTAACCATCGCGCCGCGTTTCAGCGCCGGCAGCATTTCCCTGACGCGGGAGCGCATTTGCGCCAGCGGGGTGCAGAGAATCACGAGA
>DATEGR010000178.1:0-3726 GCA_035279985.1 Verrucomicrobiia bacterium | reverse complement strand
GCGAATTACACTCCGGCCTCCGGCCGGGGCACCGTCACCGGCCAGATGGCCATCAACGACAGTTACAATCCCAACGCTTCCGCCGCCGGACTCTGGGTTGGGGTTGTGCAGCAACCCGCCACCAGCAGCGCCGACTATGATTTTCAGAAATGGATGAAGCCATATCAGTTCTGGGTCGAGACCGACACGAACGGCGATTTCACCATTCCCAACGTGATTGCCGGCGCCAACTACACTCTGTATGCCTTCGGGCCGGGCGCAGCAGGCACCTTCCAGTCGCAAGCCCAAACCGGCGGCAGCGCGCCGAACGAGTTGGACATCCCTGCATCGCCGTTCAGTGTCACGGTGACGGCGGGCGCAACCAATAACCTTGGAACGATTACCTGGACGCCCACGCGGGTCGGGCCGACAGCTTTTGAAATCGGCCAGCCGGACCGGACGGGTGATAAATTCCGGCATGGTGAAGACTGGTGGGTGGGCGACCTCGGGCCGAGTCCGGCCTATCCCAGCCCGATCTGGAGCAAATGGCTGGAGTACCCCTTCGACTTTCCGGCCGGACCAAATTACGTCGTCGGCCAGAGCCGTTGGACCACCGACTGGAATTTCTGCCAGCCGTGCGTCGTCGACAGTCGTGGAATTTACAACGACTCCAGTTCGACCATTACTTTCAACCTGGCTTCGGCCCCGGGCGGAACGGCTTCCTTTTATATGGCGTTGTCCTCGGATTACCAGGGAGCGATTGAGGTGGCGGTCAACGGCACGCAGATCGCCGGCAGCTCCGGCTACAATCCCGCTTATCAAAGCTCCGCAAATGAAAGCGACACCACCATCCGCGAGGGCGTTCACGGGCTCTTCAGCGATAACCGGATCAATTTTTCCGCCAGCCTGCTGCATCAAGGACAGAACACAATTCTCATCGACATGCGCCAGACCGGCAAGGTCAACGGCAACGGTTATTTTGCCGACCACGCCATGTATGATTATATCCGGCTGGAACTCACCGGCTACGAACCGCCGCCGCCCGCGGGCGTGACGGCCTATGCCGGGAATAACTGCAACCTGATTTGCTGGCCGGTGACGCCGGGCGCGACGGGTTACAATGTCCTGCGCACGACCACCTCCGGCAGCGGCTACGTTCCCGTCACCAACGGCGTCACCGGCCCGATCTGCGGCAGCGGCTGGAACAACGCGACGTTCCTCGACACCGGCGCTGTGAATGGCACGACTTATTACTACGTCGTTCAATCGGTTAATCCCGTTGGTGTCAGTGCTGATTCCCCGGAAAGCTCCGGCGTGACGCCGGACGCAGGTATTTCCACCGGTCCGCCCACCGCGCCAACCGGTCTGACGGTCGCCAGCAGCGGTCACGCGACCGTGACGCTCAATTGGAACACCTCTTCCGGCGCGAATTTTTACACGGTCTATCGCTCCACGTTGTTCGACAATGGCGGCGGTGGATCCAATGTATTGGGGACCATGGTATTGGCCAACAACGTGACCGGCACGAGTTACACCGACCTATCCCCGACGGATGGCAGTATTTACAGCTATTTTGTCACCGCAACCGGCGCCGGCGGTACGAGTGGCAATTCGAGTTCCGCCATCGCCGTGCCGTTGCCCGCGCCGCCCGCGGGCGCGCCCGGCGCATTAACGGCCACGCCGTCGTCGGTGACGAATATTACGCTGGGTTGGTCCGCTGTTTCCGGCGCCGTCGGCTACGTCGTCCAGCGATCAACGAGCCTCAACGGGACTTACGTTCTCCTGAACAGTATCACGGAGACGAATTACACCGATTTTGGACTCAACACGAATTTGACCTATTACTACCGGATCACACCGGCGAACGCCGGCGGCATCGGGACCAGCAGCCCGACAACGACCAAACCGGCTGCGCCCGCGAATCTGACGGCTTTCGCCGGCAGCACGGAGATTTTCCTGGTCTGGCCCGCCTCAGCCGGCGCCACGGGCTATGTTATCAAGCGCGGGACCAGCAGCGGCAATGAAACGACCACCGTGGCTTCAGGTATCACCAGCACCAACTACACAGACACCGGTCTCGCCAATGGCACCACTTACTATTACGTGGTCAACGCCACCGGCTCAGCGGCCAACAGCGGTAATTCACCCGAAGCCAATGCTACTCCCGGTTCGACCGCGCCGCCCGCCATTGCGAAGATCACCCTGAACAGCGGCAGCTTCATTCTCAACGGTACTGGTGGATTCCCCACTGCCATTTACCATGTTCTGGCGACGACGAATCTGGCATTGCCGATGGCGCAATGGACCCTGGTGGCCACCAACCAATTCGATGGCAGTGGAAACTTTATAGTCACCAATTCCATTAATCCGGCCTGGCCGCAAACGTTCTATCGCCTGCAATCGCAATGATGCGCCTGTTGCTTTACCCCATCGCTGCGGTGCTCGGTTGCGCGGTTTCGTTGATGGACGTGACCCGTGTCGGCGCGCAGGAGAGAACTGATTTCAAATTCGCTTTTGGCGTGGCGGCAGCGCCCGGCGTCATTTCGGTCTGGCCGACGAATTCCTATTCCGACTCGGCCGGTTATGGGTTTGAGCCGGGTGCCAGAGTCACCGCGTCCGACGGTTGTATCGCCAGCACCAACCCGTTTTACTTTTCCGTCAAACTGCCGGAGGGAAATTACCGGGTCACTATTATGTTCGGCGATTCGGGAGGTTCGTCCGCTACGACCATCAAGGCCGAATTGCGGCGGTTGATGCTGTATCACATCCAGACCCCGCCCGGCAAATTTGTGACCCGCTCGTTCATCGTGAATGTGCGCACACCGGAAATCGCCGGGGACGGCGAAGTCCGGTTGAAGCCGCGGGAAAAGGCCAGCGAGCAGTGGGATTGGGACGACAAGTTGACCCTGGAATTTAATGACACGCGGCCCTGCCTCCGTTCGTTGACCGTTGTCAAAGTGGACGTGCCGACGGTCTTTATTCTGGGCGATTCCACCGTGTGCGACCAGCCGGTCGCGCCGTGGAACAGTTGGGGCCAGATGCTCCCGGCCTTTTTTAAATCAGAAATCGCCGTTGCCAATCATGCCGAGTCCGGTGAAACCATTGCTGATTCGTTGACCCGAAATCGGTTCGAGAAGGTGTTCCGCTTGATGAAGCCGGGCGATTATTTGTTCATCCAATTCGGACACAACGACATGAAGAACAAGCGGCCGGACGCGCTGGAGCAGTACAGGGTGGACCTCAACAAAGTCATCGCCGGGACGCGCGCCCGGGGCGGCACGCCGGTGCTGGTCACTTCGATGGAACGCAAAGCCGGCGTTGAGCATCCCACACTGGAAGGCTATCCGGAGGCCGTGCGTCAAATGGCCAAAGCGGAACATTGTCCGCTGATTGATCTCAACCGGATGAGCCTGGTTTTATACCGGGCGCTCGGCACGAACCTGAGCCGGGCGTTCGTGGACGGCACGCACCATGACAACTACGGCAGCTACGAACTGGCCAAATGTGTCGTCGAAGGCATCGAGCGGGATCACTTGCCGCTCGCAAAACATATCGTGGACGATTTCAAGGGATTTGATCCGGCACATCCCGATCCGGTGGCCACGTTCTACATGCCGGCCAGCCCGGGGTATTCGATGGTCAAGCCGCTGGGGAATTGAAGCGCACACCGGGAGCGCCGGCATCTTGCCGGCGGGTTGCAAGCCGAAGGATCTGCCGGCCCGGAGGCCAGTACTTCCGGTTTCGGGC
>DATEGR010000177.1:0-24801 GCA_035279985.1 Verrucomicrobiia bacterium | reverse complement strand
CAAAATCTTAACCTCCCTGCTAGACCCAAAGACGCAGTCCAATCAGTCCCCAGTAACCCATATAAACTGCGACGGCAGCCACGGCCGCTGCAACGAGGACTGAATGCCAATACGCCAGGCGATTCATGGCCGCGTGCCTTCCCCGATACACAAAATAGAGACTCGCGGCTGCCGCCACGGCGAAGACAATGCTGGAAAACATGATGCCCACGGTGGCCCAGGAGCAAACGCCCAGTGTCCACACATCGTCCCGATTGATGAAAAAGAGGCCAAGAAATACGACCAACGAAAGTGTGCTGAGTAACGGCATGACCCGCACTGACAACGGACCGCTGTTACGCAGTTTGCCCAGCAGCTTTCTCGCACCCCAAACCAGCGCGAACAGCGGTGAACTCAACATGAGCAGCGAAATCACACCGATGCCGACGCGCTGTCCCCAGACCCGCAACGCGGATACTTGCATGTAGGTGCCACGAGATGTTTGGATCAATATCTGCCCGTCGGCATCCGGCAGCAGGGCAAGGGTCGCCACCGACTGATTGTCCCTGCGAAACAACCGTTCTGTCACGGGCAGCCATTGATCATGGTGCAGGTTATAGGTCGTTGCGATGAGCCCGTTGGTGGTGAAAACAAGACGTCCGATATTGATCAGGCGTTCCAGCGCATAAAACATCTGCGCGCGCGGACTGATTCCTTGATAATATCCGGCATAGTGCTGCTGGATTTCGGCAGGAACCGACGCCACTGGCGGCAAGGGCGGCGGCGTCAGATCTCGAATCAGATATTGCCGGACCAGTTTCCCGATTTCGTTCAGTGCCTGACCGCTCCCCGAATTAATCATGACGGCGTAGCCGCGGCCGTAGTCAGGGAGATAAGCCATCTCGGTCAATCCGCCCATCACTCCGCCGTTGTGCCCGTGAAACACGAAGGCGCCTTCAGGAGTTGCATAATTATAAAGCCCGTATCCGGTGAACCGGCCCAATTCTGCGGCCGGCAAACTTTGCGTGGTCTCCATGCGCTCGATGGACGCAGCCTGGAGCAGTTGTGTGCCGTCCAGACTGCCCCGCTGGAGGTAGAACCGCACATAATTAGCCATGTCCTTGGCCGACGCGTTGACCGAGCCGGCGGGCCGGTAGGCAATGTGCCAGTAAGGATACGGCGTGACGCCGTCGGGATGATACAGCCGGGTCAGCCGCTGCTGCACGGCCGGCGTGTAAAAATAACTGGTGTTGTCCAGGTGCAGCGGATTGAAAAAATGCTCCTGCACATAATCCTCAAAGCGCTCCCCGGAAACCTTTTCGATGACCGCCGCCAGGACGGCGGGGCCGGAATTGCAGTACGCCATCCGGGAACCGGGCGGCCAGCGGCAGACACGCGAAGACGTGCCATAAGCCAGGGCGTCCTTCAATGTAATGGGCGTTGGATCATTGAGCGCATACTCCCGCAGGTGGATGTCGTCAAAACCAGACGTGTGTTCCATCAAATGGACCAGGCGCACCGGATCGGATGTCTCCCAGGGATTCACAAAGGCCACGTCAGGAACCCATTGTCGCACCGTGTCCGTCAGCTTGAGCTTGCCTTCCTCCTGCAATTGCAGCGCCGCCAGAGCGGCAAACCCTTTCGAAGTCGAGCCGATGCGAAACAGGGTTTCGGCGGTCACCGCCCGGTTGGCGGCCACATCGGCTTTCCCGAGACCCGCCACCCACTCCGCCTGGTCGCGCGCGACGATGGCGATGGCGGCGCCCGGAGTCCGGGTTTCTTTCAAGACGGTTTCTATCGCGGTCTGCAGCTCCGGAATGGATTCGGGTCCGCCCTGGCTTTCCGCCGCAGTGGCCGGCAGGGAACGGGACAGGATCAGCAACGAAACCAGCAGGCGCAGGAGCCTTTTCATGTTCGGTTTTTCCCGGCCGCTTGCGCCTGTCCGTTGGGCGGAGGAATATTTTCGTTGGCGTGAAAATCCGTCACGAAGTGTTCCACCCGGACGAGGACAATGCAAAACCGGGTCACGTGGCAAACCTCTGAGAAGGTTGTTGGCACGGAAGTGATTGTGCGCCCGAAGTCGCCCGCCGTCAATGGACGCAAATTGCGCAAATTCGGGGCGTCAACGTCAAAGGATGTCATACCAGTTTCGGTTTGAAATTGCACTGTAGCGGCGCTCTATGGAGTCTGTCGTTCTGATTATTCCCCGGCGGTCGCAGACCGCCGCTACAACTCGCAGCGAATAGTGCAGTTCCAAGCCAAACGTGGTATCATACCCGCCGGCGGTGATTGATTGGTTGTTGGGTCTTGAATATTTGATGCTGTCCTGTCCTGAAAACATTAAGTCCCCGCCTGACCTTTCGGCCAGGCAGGGACAAATGGGGGATGGGAGTTCGCCAATCTCTCTTTCCCGGACCAGCATTAGGCGCGCACCCTTGCGGGGGCTGCCGGTTTCCCGACGCCATTCTCCACGGCAAGCGGAGTTTTCGGCCTCGTAGCAGGGCCGTCCAGCGCCTTACGGTCGCCGGATTTCGAGTGAGGCTTTTCAGCTCACTTCGGCGGGTGGTTGCGCCACCTGCCTGTGAACCAGGTCAAGACACGCCTGTGATCGGCTTTTCGCGTCTTGACCGCTTAGTGCCGGGTCAGCCACCGCTTTTGGCGGCGCGTTCGCCCGGTACCACGGGTCTCGCCTCTTCACTCTCAGGTTGCTTTTGGCTCACAGCCCAGCGACATCGTTTTTAACATCGCCAGCTTGGAAAGGTTTTCACGCGACCTGCCTCGTCTGCGTGGCCTTCCCGGCACCTGCGCTCCCTTTGTCCGCCTTTCAGCGGGTTTCATTGGGCGGTTTCATTTTTTAATTGAATCCGCCAGAGTCGCCGGCACCGTGCCGGTGCACAGTAACAACCGTTTACCCTCTGGGTAACTGCGATTCGCTCAGGCTCGAAACCGGCCTGAACTACTTGACCCGGCTCGGAACGGTTTCTCAATCGTTCCTGGCCGCCAAGTCCCTCATTCGCTTTTGGCATTTGCGAACATGCCAGAGGAACTGGTGAATATTGCCTCCCCGCCGGACCTTTCGATCCAACTTCAGAGGGACCGGGTCAACCAGCCTGACCCGACCTTTCCCCAGTCGCCTGGGATTATCCTGGAAACAAACACGGCAATCTTTCAACCACCACTGTCTGCTTCGTTCTTTCAATGAACTGCGAACATCATAACTCAGTTCTGCAAACCGACAATGAATTGATATCCACAATTTGTTCACTGAAAAGCGCAGGTGAACAGAGGGTGAACAAACCTGAATCAGCCGGTAAATCAACCGTTTCGCGGTTCGGGTTCCGTGATTTATCCACAGCTTTTACGGGCAAAAACCGTCGCGGTGAACAAGTTTGTTTTGTCGAAACATTGAAATTTCAATCCTGGCGCAGCTCTCTGCCGGCCCCAAAAAAAGAGAGCCGCCAAAAGGCGGCCCGGCCTGACGAAGGAATGCGATTAGCCCGGACGCTAAGCCGCAGCTTTTGCGGGTGGGGCCTTTTTGGCCTTGGCCGTCTGCTTTTTTCGTTTGAGATAACGCGCCCGGCGTTTCCGGTTTTCAACTTTGTTGGATTGTTTGCTCATACAAGTGTCTTTACATCGGCCACATATTCCGATTTTGTGTTGGCACTATGGAAGCTCGGTCGCGACAATTCAACATCTATTTGGCGCTGGCGACAGCCCTGGCGCTGCTCTCCGGCTGTCTCACCAACAAACCTCACGGTCCCACTGCCGCCTTGCGGGTCCACATCGAAGCCAGCCCCGACTCCGCAGGCATGACCCAAACCATCTCCGTGCCGCGCGGCGATCCCGTCCTGGTCACCATCATGCAACAGCCCATTCTGACCGAAGCAAACCTCGTGTCCGCAAAGATTATCGATGCGCCGGGCGGGTTTGCTCTCGGGGTTCGTTTTGACGAAACCGGCAGCTGGATTTTGGAACAATATACCGCCGCCAATACCGGCCGACACCTCGTCATTTTTGGCCAATGGGGCGATAAAGCGGCTGACGGCCGATGGCTGGCGGCGCCGCTCATCAGCCATCGCATTGGCAATGGAATGATCGCCTTTACCCCGGACATGTCGCGCCCGGAAGCCGATCAATTTATGCTGGGACTGAGCAATACCGCCCGATTTTATAATAAACAATTCAAATGACTTTTCCTTTCGTGTGTCGCACCGGCTTACTGACTGTCGGTCTCCTGTCGGCAATTCTAAAAGTATCCTGTGCCCAGGAACCGTTTCGATTTCCCACGGCCAATCACTTTCTGTATGAGCCGGGCGCTGAACTGAAGTTCTTTGCGCCCACGGCACCTGACAAACCCTGGACGAGCGGCAGTTTCGGCTGTGTGCGCAACAACGGCGCACGTTTGCACGAAGGCCTTGATATTCGCCATCTGCAAACCGACCGGCACGGCGAGCCGACCGACCCCGTCATGGCCACTGCCGACGGCACCGTGGTATATTTCAGCACCAAACCGGCGCTCTCAAACTACGGCCGATACCTCGTCATTCGCCACGTGGTCGAAGGCATCGAAATCTATTCGCTCTACGCGCATTTGAGCGCAGTCCGGCCCGGCCTGAAGATCGGCGACGCCGTCAAAGCCGGCGATGTCATCGCTACGATGGGACGGACCTCAAACGCGGAGACAATTTTGAAAGAGCGCGCTCACGTCCATTTTGAGTTGAATGTTCTGGTCAACGACAATTTCGCCGCGTGGTTCAAGAAAAACTCCAAGGAACGAAATGACCACGGCGAATGGAATGGCCTGAATCTCAACGGCCTTGACCCGCAGAAAATTCTGCTGGCCGAGCACACCGAAGGTGCGAAATTCAGTCTGCTTAACTACCTCCGCAGCCAGACGGAGCTATGCCGCGTGCTGGTGCGCGCCACCAATTTTCCCTACCTGCGACGCTATCCCATGCTCGTCCTGCCCAATCCCGAAGCCACGAAGGAAGGCGTGGCCGGTTACGAAATCTCCTTGAACTACAATGGGGTCGCCTTTGCCTTGATGCCCCGGGACGCGTCTGAAATCAAAGGCCGGGCCAAATTCCAATTACTTTCCGTCAATGAAATCGAGCAACGGGCAAATCCCTGCGACCATCTTGTTGTCCAGCGCCGCGGACATTGGGAACTGACGGACAAGGGATTGCACGAGTTGGAATTGCTGACTTATTGAAATGCCGTGCCCACCGATATCAAATCCCTCTCGCGCGACGAACTGGAGACGCAGTTCAAAGGCTGGAACGAACCGGTTTATCGCGTCACCCAGTTGCTCACATGGCTTTATTCCCGCCGCGTCACCCGCTGGGACGCCATGACCAATCTGCCCAAGGCATTGCGTGCCAAACTGGCTGATGCCTTTTCACTTCAGACCTTGGAACTGGTCCGTAAACAGGGCGCGCACGACACCACCCAAAAATTCCTCTGGCGGCTCCGCGACCATGCCTTGATTGAAAGCGTCTTGATCCCGGCCAACCCGGCACTTTACGGAGATGCCAGTGACCGGCACACGCTTTGCGTATCCACGCAGGTCGGCTGCGCCTACGGCTGTAAGTTCTGCGCCAGCGGCCTTGATGGCTGGAAACGCAACCTGACACCGGACGAAATCGTCGAGCAGGTTCTGGCAGCCGAACGAAATGTGGCGAGTGACGAGTGCCGCGTGACGAGCACTGAAGTCACGTCACCCGTCACCCGTCACCCGTCACGTTCCATAGACAACATCGTCGTCATGGGCATGGGCGAGCCGCTGGCGAATTACGACCATTTACTCAAGGCACTCAGAATCCTGAATGCGCCATGGGGCGGCGGCATCGGCGCGCGTAAAATTACCATTTCCACCAGCGGCCTGGCGCCGCAGATTCGCCGGCTGGGCGGCGAGCCGGAACAATTCCGCCTCGCCATTTCCTTGCACGGCGCCACCGACGAAGTGCGCAACAAAATTATGCCCGTAAACCGCAAGTACCCGCTTAAGGAACTGGTCGCCGCCTGTGAGGATTACCAGGGCCAAAAGGGCCGGATGCTGACATTCGAGTACATTTTAATCGCCGGCGTGAATGATTCCATTGAACAAGCCAGACTATTGGCTGCACTCGCCAAAAGACTCTTCGCGAAGGTGAATCTGATTCCTTACAACACGGTCGAAGGCCTGCCTTGGGAACGACCGGAAGAAAAGGTTTGTGAAGCATTCCTGGCCGTTCTGAAAAAGCAAAAAGTGCCCGCCACGCTCCGCCGCGAAAAAGGGCACGACATCGACGCCGCCTGCGGGCAGCTGCGGCTCAAGACCGAACGCGAGCTGACAAAACAGGCGTAGCGGCTTTCGGCAGAAAGCCGGATTCTTCTGCTTTCTAAGCCGCAACCATGCAGTTGAGAACGGATGCCTGGCGACAACCAACACGCGTAGGACAAGCGACGCGCCTGTCTCCATCTAAAAATTTCTCCTCATCAGTTGGTGACTGCCCACAAGCCGAGGAAACAACGCCTCAAGGCGGAAATTTAAAAGTAAGAGACAGGCGCGACGCCTGCCCTACTGCATCGTTACGGCTAAGGCCTGCACCGCTCGTCCGAGGCACCGCTACATTCTAAGCTGCTTTGGCTGCAAGCAGCTCGTTAACCTTGGTCATCACCTTGAAAGCGTCGGCCACATAGAGCACGTCGGCCTTGCCGCGCGCCCAGCCGCAGTTTGGATCCAGATTGATGGCGCGGCGCTCGGCAATGAATCGCCAGCCGACCGTGTGCGGCTCCTCGCCGTGGCAACACGTGGAAAGTCCCTTGGGATGCCGCGGGGTCGCGCCGGTCTGGCCGACCTGGTTCAGGTGCGACAAAAACGACAGTATCGCCTGCCCTTCCCCGCTCTGGTCCACCAGCGATTTGCTGCTTCCCAGCGAGGCGCGGCTGAGCTGGAGAAACCCGTGAATCAATTTTTCCGCCTCGGGCACGTGCGACTGGCCGTCAGTCTGCTTTTTCGTCCAGCCGGCGCCGGTGACGAACAACAACTGCGCATCCGGCCGGATGGTTTGCGCATCGGCCGCCGGTTCACGCACTCCGATGACCGTCGTACGTTTGCAGGCGTCAGAAAACTGGACGGCGACTGGTTCCACCGAGGCCGTTCCACTTCCGCACTGGCACGCCGGCTGGCTGCCGGGATCAATGAGCATGAACCACGGTCGTTGCTTCCGGTTCAACACAGCTTCCATGCGTTGGCGGTAATACCAGCGGTTCACCCCGACACCAAGTGTCGGGGTTGATGAAATACCCGTAACGTGCGTGTCTATGCGTCCACCGAGCCGCTGCGCCACACCCGCCAGAACACGGTTCCACCGCGAAGTGGCCGGAGCAACAACGACGGTCGCGCCACTGGTCTTGCAAATGGTTTCAGCGGCGGCCGCATCGGTGGCATAGCGCGACTGACTGGAATCCTTGCCGGTGGCACAGAAATACTTTGTCGCTGGACAGCCCGCAATGGAATTGGCTGCCGGCTGGACATTCTCGCCGATTAAACCGACGGCAAGTTGTGAATCCGGGAGTGATTTATGCAGGGTGGCTGCGACGTGCAATGCTTCACGGGCGGAGTTGGCAAGCGAGCCGTCCGCTTCTGTGGTTGCCAGTAACAAGATGGTTTCCATAAATTGATTCAGCCGCAAAAAGGCACAGAATTAAACTTGATCAGAGAATACGTATTCCTTACTTCCAGTTCCCCGATTTTTCCCGCTGGAAATAAAGTTCATGCTCGCCCTCTCCCCCAGGGATAGGGAGAGCAACATCACGGCGCCGGACAATTTCAGTGTTCTTCGCCGCCATCTCCGACTCCGTGTCATTGGTCGTGAGATACATGACAATCCGGCGTATTGGTATTGTTCAAAACGCGGCAAATGATTCTCCCTCTCCTCGGGGAGAGGGCCGGGGTGAGGGCAGAGGTCGCCATAAAATGCATGCTCACAGAGTTTGGAAGGATTCTTCCCCAGTTTCATATCTTTTGCGCTTTTTGTGCTTCTTTGCGGCAATTATGTTTTAATCCATTCGACGATTTCCTTCGCGATATCGTCCGGCGATCTGTCTTTGACAATCCTGGTTTCGCGCAGTTGTTTCGGCAGCGCCACGCTGGCAAAACTTAAACCGTCCCCGGTGAACTTCACCGGTTTGGCCTTTTGCAGTGCCGGCATCACTGTGCGCATATTGACCATGCCAACTTGGGGATTGTTCTTCGGCTCCGGCAAATTACCCGTCGCCCAGCCGAGCAAGGCCGGCGGCCCGACGCATTTCGAGATTTGATGTTTACCGCCTTCAATGCGCTCCAGAATTTCCAGTGAGCCATCGGCGGCGATTTTCAACTCATCCACGCCTTGAAATTGGTCCACGATGCCCAGCCGTTCACCGACCATTTGCAGTGTGGCGCCGGCGCCGCGCGAGGCCGATTCCCAACCGCCGAAGACCAGCAACTTCGATTTATCGAGACCGGGTATGTTCTGGATGGCTTCAGCCAGCATGGCTGCCACTTCAGCCGCCTCGGTAAATCCACCCGCCGGGCCGTCGAGCGCCACGAGTTCAAACGGCACCTTTTGCGCGACCGTCATCATGACCTGCTGGAGCTTGGCCTTGGGGCCGAGGCTGACGAGCCAGACTTTGCTGCCCGGCGTGTTCTTCACCAGATTCGCCGCTTCATAAAGCGCGTGGCCCGCCCACGGATCGAGAATGGCGGGCAGCATCATTTCATTTTTCAACGCCGGCCCGGCGGGCGACGTGACCGGTTCCAGCGTCTGCAACGGGTCCGGCACGATGCCGGCGCAGACGACGATTTGGCAGGCTATGCTCATAAATTTTAATCAATTCTCCGCCGAGTGCAGGCCACCGGTTCCGGCGCGGAAGGCGATGTTCATATGTTCAGGATTTTCGGGATTGGCCTGCGCGCAGTTCCACAGGCAGGCGCCGCAATGGACGCATTTCTCGCGATCAAATTTGGGCACGCCATTCTCGCCCGGCGTAATGGCCTGGCCGCTGCACATCTCAATGCAAATTTTTGTGCCGCACGTCTGGCAGAGCTCCGGATAGAGAAACGCAACGTGATCGGCGTAACCCGGCGGCGCCTGCACCTTGCCACCCATGAGCAGCGCGTCCTGATGAGATACGAGCAGTTGCCCGTCAAACGGAATGGCCGGCCAGCCGAGCCGATCCATCAGCACGCCGTGCAAGGAGACGCCTTTGATGGCACATTCCTTGCGCAACTTCTGGATTTCCGCGGCGGGGATTTTTCCGCGATAATATTCCTCGGGGGACGGAATTCTTTTCCACGGTTGAACCGGTTCGCCGCCCAGCGTGAGTTTTCCATTTGTCAAACCCGCGAGTGCCATACCCATCAAGCCGCGCACAACGCCTTGCTGAAAGCCGTCGCGGGATTTTTCAGCCACCCGCGCCTCCCGCTCCACCCGGCTTGCGCGACGACGCTTTACATAAGTTGCTTCGAGGTTCTCCTTTGTGAACGATTTTTTCACCTTCAGCAATTCGAGCACGGCCTCGGCGAGCTGCGTACCCGTGGCCCAGGCTTCGTCCACACCCGAACCAGTAAGGACGTTGGTACTGCCGCTCCCTTCGCCGATGCGCGCATAACCGTCACCGGCGAGATGCGGTTCGCCGCGCCGGCCGGATTCGCCGAGTGTTTTCGCGCCCCATGATCGAAGTTTACCGCCTTGCAAGTAACGCCAGAGGTAAGGATGCAGCATCCAATGTTGAAGATAACGGTAAGCGGTGCGCACCGGACTGTCGAACCACGACGGTACAAAAATGCCGAGCGACGCGACACGATCCGGGTGAACGTAGAGAAAGCCGAAAATCTCGGGTTCGGGATAACCGAAAGTATGCAGCACGGTGCCGGGTTTGAGCACGGTGTTTTCGGGCAAGTCCACCACAAATTTCATGCCCACCGCCCAATCGCGTTTATGATGATCGTGCGGCATATCGAAATGAGCTTCGAGTTGCTGGCCGATGGGACCAATTGGCCCATCGCCAACAACTGTGAGCGCCGCGTGGATGTCCATGCCTGGTGTGAATCCTTCCAAGGGATTTCCCTTTTTGTCCACACCCTGGTCGAGCAAGCGGACGCCGACGACTTTGGAGCGGCTCGTTAGAGTAGCGCAGTCCGTCCCGGCTGTGGGTTGGGGCAGCGTCCCGCTGCCAACGGAAACACCCGGCGAGACGCCGGCTGAACCCGCAGGCGAGGACGCCTGCGCTACACTCGGAGCGTCACCCTCAATCAATACTTTCGCGACCGGCGTGCCCGGCCAGATTTGGACCGTGCCCGTGTTTTGCACCTGGGCGCCAACCCATTGCATGAACTGGCCCAGGGAAAGCACCATGCCACCGTGCTTGTGGAGAAACGACGGCGTCCACGGCAACTTCAGAGCGTGTTGCTCAAACGGCAGCATCCATTTGAAAGCGCGAATGGATGCGTCAGCAAAACGCAATACCCCCGAACGCCGACTGGCGCCGTGCGGGTCGAGCAGATAAAGAACTTTTTCCTCGCCAACCGGCGTCGCCATCGGGATTTGGGCCCCGTCGAGATCGGGAACTGTGGCGCGCTACGCCCGCGCCCGCGTGACGACGCCAGAAACGCCAAAACCAATGTCATCCGTGCGTTCGTAACAGAGCACCTGCGGCGGCAGCCCGGGCATGACGGCGCTTTCGACAGCAGGCGTACCGTCGGCATTAACAAGTTGTTTGGACAACGCGGCCAGAAAGCCTGCTGTCGCCGGCCCAAAGCCGACGCAGACGATATCGGCATCCATGCGCTGGCGTTCAATATTTATTTGGTCTGGCACGCAAAAAGTGTCCTGAGTGTTGTTTTATAGCCGTAGCAATCGCGCCGCCCTCCGTGGCAGTATTGTGCGGAACAACGGTATTTTAATTTGAGAGTGCAAAGCCTGGCCTCTGTATTATCGCTCGCCCTCACCCCGGCCCTCTCCCCCAGGGAGAGGGAGAGCAACGTCACCGCGCCGGACAATTTCAGTGTTCTTAGCCGCCATCTCCGGCTCCGTGTCATTGGTCGTGAGAGACCCAACGATCCAGCATATTGGTATTGTTCAAAACGCGGCAAATGATTCTCTCTCTCCACGGGGAGATGGCCGGGTTGAGGGCGAGTAGAAGCTCTGGCCTCAATCCGACCGTACGAACTTGAGGTCACACTTTGTGACCCCAAAACCGCAACTTCTTGGGGTTCAAGCCGAAACGCAAAACCGTCTGGAACCCTCTCGCGGTTTCGCTTGATAGCTTGATTCAACTGTTTGGTTGGCACGCCATACACACGAGCCAGGTCGGCATCCGAAATGACACGCTGACCACGAATAAAATGGATCAAACTCTCGACTGGCTCGACAACGCCGATTGCTTTCTGATTCTTCATTGCCGATTTCTCAAACCGGATAATCCAGCGCCTCGCGCGTCATCACTTTGGTCAGCGCCTCGGCGGCACGATCTTTGGCAAGACGGCAACCGGTGAGACAGCCATCCAGTTTGGCGCGGAGACGCACGAAAGCCTCCAAGCCGGCAAATCTCACACAAGGACCCGCCTTCAACGGATGTAACTCACCGCTTTCGTAGACGTCCGAATAGGCGCGAGCCGAACCGTCAATGCCGGGAATCAAACCTTCAAGCGTTTCCAATTCACCGGCGCAATAACAAGCATGACAACTGGCTTCGTCCCAGGCCGGATGGCGGTTGTAACCATGGACGATCTCGGCACAGACACGGCCAGCTTCACCGGCGGCACGTGCCGTTTGGACATGACAAAGATCGGTGAAGAACGCGACGGTTCCAGGCAGGCTTTCGGCAAGCGCGGGATTTTCACCACCTTTCGTGTCCAATTCGACAATGTCCAAAATGAATTGCCGGGCGGCGAGCAGCCAGCACAGCGCATCCGCCAGCGGGAATGTCACGCCTTGCCGCGATTTGTGGTAAAGCTTCGATCCCTCCGCATCGGTGGCAGTCTGGACATGTTTGAGCGTCCAGAGCCAGAGTTGCATGGCCGTGGCGAGCGTGCAGGCCCCGGTGCCCGGCCGGTCGGAGGCAATCCGCCGCATCTCGGCAATCCAATTCTCGAATTGAGCGAGAAACAATGGATTGGTCATCGTGATGGAAAGTTGCAGCCGCTGCACCACCTCGGGTCCTTCGTAGGTCGCTTCGAGCTGGGCGTCCATCCATTTCTGGCCGAGAAAGCCCGGACAATCTTCCGTGATGCCGTAACCGCCCATCAGGCTGACGGCCTCGCGCATCATATTTGCGCCGTGGCCCGTGTTCCAGAGCTTGCAGGCCGGACACAAAACATTGGCCAGCGAATCGAGCATGGAAAATTTCACCAGCGAATCAATCTGCAATTCTTCTTCGCGCTTGTGGTCGCGCTCGCCGACCGGCCGGGACATAATCCGCAAAAGTTCCAAGGCTTCTGTTTGTTTCTTGTTTAATTCCTTGAATGCCGCGCGACCCGTCATCTTTTTCTCCCCCAGCCACTGATCTTTTTGTTTTTCCAGTGGATCCAGTTCGTCAAACAACCGCGCGGCAGCAAATCCCAATGATGCGCTCGCTTCGCCGGTGGCCCAAATATCCACCAGCCGATGCAGCGCGTCTTCCTTCTGTTGGATGCCCAGTTCGTAGCGCGGCGTGCCCGGCGCGCCTTCGCCACCGCGAAACCGGCGGCGCTGATAGAGAATAATCGGTTCCACCGCGGACAGCAGCTTCGCGCTGGTCATCAAACCGACGGTTACGCGCGTCCGCCGAAAGACGGCCTCGATGATTTCGCCGTGCGAATAGTTCGGGATGATGACGCCATCCTTGACCGTGTAACCGCCGACAATGCGGCTGGCCGGAACGCGCAGGTTGAAGACCGGATCGTTGGTCGAGGAAAGCTGATGAACGAGTTTTTTGGTCGGCGTGCCGCGGTCCCAGATGCCGGGATCGCCTTCCTCCAGAATCACCATGCAACTGCCTTTGATGCGATCATCGTCTGAATCCACGGCGGCGGTGACAACGTTGGCAAAGCCCATGTTGGTGATAAATCGACCGCGCTTGTCCACTTGCAACATCGGTTCGCAGCCTGATTTCCAATCGGCAACCCGCACCTTGCCCGCCAGCATGCCGGTCTCGACGCCGACAAACGGTATGGGCTCAGTCAACGCAAATGCCGCGCGGATTTGTTTGCGCTGTTCGCCCGGTTTCACCGGGGCGGCAGCGGGGATGTATTTCGCGCGCTGTTCCGGCGTGCCGCGTTCGTGGATGGGCGCCAGGCCGAGATTGCCGGCCAGACTGCAGGTCGCGGCACCTGCGTCCACCCAGGCCAGTTCAAACGCAATCAACGCCAGCACAAGGTTCTTGGGCCCGGCGATAAAACCGCCCTGCTCGGGGTCAAGGAAGGCGGCGGTGATGCCACTCTCGTCAAAGTGCGGCAGCAGCGCGGCCTTGTCCGGCGTCCACTCGTGCGAATTACGTCCACCGCCGGCGACGAGCCGCGCGACCGGCCCGCGCGCGACGTTGCGCGCGGCCTGGACCAGCATCTGCAATTCATAGCGATCCGCAAACCGCCACATAAACTGGCGGATGTCATCGCCGGGCAGGGTTTGAAGGGACGCGTGCGATTTGGTTTCGGCAAGTGCTTCCATAAAATTGCCTTTGTTCAAGGTGATATCAGCATCGCTCCTGTCCGCGCGGTGGATCCGGACGCGGGCATCGGCAGACTAAACGCCGATCTGGTTTTACAATAAGAATATCTAGTTATTCCAGAATACAAAATCTAACCACTTAATGCTCATTGTACGAACAAAATTGTTCTGGTGCATCTCCCGGTTGCCAGCGGGCATCACAACACTTAACCTTGGCCCGTGATTGCCTTGCTTGACTACGGCTCCGGCAACCTGCGCAGCGTCCACAAGGCGCTGCTCAAGGTCGGCGCGGACGTGCGCATTGTGCAATCGCCGGATAAAATCGGCGATGCGCGGGCGATGGTGCTGCCTGGCGTCGGCGCGTTCGACGATTGCATCAACGCCCTGCGCAAGCAGGCATTGCTCGAAGCCGCGCGAGACTTTATTCAGTCCGGTAAACCGTTCCTGGGCATCTGTGTCGGCTACCAGGCGCTGTTTGAGAAAAGCGACGAATTTAATTCCTGCGCCGCCGGATTGGGAATTTTCAAAGGCAGGGTCGTCCGCTTCTTGAAACAGAATGGCTTGAAAATTCCGCAAATCGGCTGGAACCAGATTCAAATTACGAAACCGGACTGTCCGTTATTCCGCGGCGTGCCGAATGGCAGCTACGTTTATTTTGTCCATAGCTTTTATCCGCAACCAGTGGACGCGGGTATCGTGGCTACGCGAACGGAATACGGCGACACCTTTGCGTCAGCGATCTGGCGCGACAATGTCTTCGCCACGCAATTTCACCCGGAAAAGAGCCAGCGGGTTGGCCTGCAACTGCTGAAAAACTTTGTCGAACTGGCAAAACCTTGAGCCGCCGGCTATGGAACTGATTAAGAAATTGGTTTTCGGTTTTGCACCCGCCCTGCTCTGCTTTGGCCTGGCCGGATGTACGACCCCGCCCCGGATTCAACCCTTGAGCGGCGGCTACGAAGAAATTGTCCATCCGGCCAAATCCATGGACCCGGCTGACGCCCGGGTTTCCCTCGATTATCGGGGACCGAACGGCAGAACCATTTTGATCTGGCCTTCCTTGTATGGCAGTGACGTGGTCACCAAAGGTGACGTGGTAATTTTTGTGGGCGACAAGGCCTATGTGTCGCCCGACCCGGATGATCCCCGGGGCATGAAGCCGCGGGTATTTGCCGCGCAGCCGCCCGGCCCGCCTCTGGACATCACTGACGAGGTGTTATGGTACTGGTCCAAGGCAACCGGAAAAGACTTCGCGAAAGCCGTGCAGTTGTTCACCCTGGCAACGCCGGGGGAAAGGAACAACCATCTGGAGTTGCAACTGGAGTTTTGGATGGGCGGAAACGGCTGGCCGGACAATTCCACGCTTGAACTGGATTGGAACCAAGTGTTGGAAATCATGCGTACGGTGAAGGAGAAAGGCACGGCGCACAAGGATTTGCGGTGGGGCACGCCTTACCTCGAGAATTAATTCCGGTCGCAAGGGCCGACTTCTCTGCGGGTTGACACCAGACAGACCTGTGCAAATTTGACGGAATTATGGATCTTCAACTGGCTGACAAACTCGCCCTGATCACCGGCTCAACCAAAGGCATCGGCCTGGCCATCGCCACCGGCCTGGCGCGGGAAGGCGCCAAAGTCATCATCAATGGACGTTCCAAGGCATCAGTTGCCGACGCGCTCACAAAAATTCGTCAAGTTGTCCCGAACGCCAAATTGGACAGCTTTGCCGGTGATTTATCGGATGCGCCCACCGCCGGTGCGCTGATTGGACAATTTCCCGTCGTGGACATTCTCGTGAACAACCTCGGCATCTTTGAACCGAAACCGTTTGAAGAAATTCCTGACGACGACTGGCGGCGGTTTTTTGAGGTGAACGTGCTCAGCGGTGTCCGGCTGAGCCGCGCCTATCTGCCGGGCATGAAGCAGAAAAACTGGGGTCGGGTCATGTTTATCAGCAGCGAGAGCGGCGTCCAAATTCCCGCTGAAATGATCCACTACGGCATGACCAAAACCGCGCAACTGGCCGTTTCCCGGGGCCTCGCCGAGACCTGCGCCGGTACCGGCGTGACGGTGAACGCCGTCCTGCCCGGCCCCACTCGTTCCGACGGTGTGGATGGATTTGTCAAACAACTAAGCGGCGGCAAACCCTTCGCCGAATTCGAAAAGGAATTTTTTGAAAAAATCCGGCCAAGTTCGCTCATCAAACGTTTTGCCACCACGGAAGAGGTTGCGAATCTGGTGGTTTACCTTTGCAGCCCGTTGTCCTCGGCCACCAACGGCGCAGCCCTGCGTGTAGACGGCGGTGTGGTACGGGCTTGCTTTTAATCTATAAGTGACGCAATTTGCGGCTCAGGAATTAACAAATCGAAACGAAAGGATTAAAATCTATGGCACATGAACTACCTGCTTTACCCTATCCCAAGGAAGCTTTGGAACCGCACATTGACGCGTTGACGATGGAAATCCATCATGGGCGCCATCACAAGGCTTACGTGGACAATCTTAACAAGGCCATCGCCGGCAACGCCGCGCTTGAAGCCAAATCACTCGAGGCGCTCATCGGCGGTCTCGCGTCCGTACCGGATAATATCCGCGGCCCGGTCCGCAACAACGGCGGCGGCCATTGGAATCATTCGTTCTTCTGGAAGATTCTCGCGCCCAAGGCCGGTGGTGCGCCTTCCGGCAAGCTCGGCGACGCCATCAAGTCCACCTTCGGCTCCTTTGCCGATTTTCAGGCAAAGTTCGAGGCGGCGGGCGTCGGCCGGTTCGGCAGTGGCTGGGTCTGGCTCCTCTCGAATGGCGGCAAACTGGAAATCGCCTCCACCGCCAACCAGGACAACCCACTCATGGGCAAATCCGTCTGCGGCGTGGAAGGCAAGCCGCTGCTCGGCGTGGACGTTTGGGAACACGCCTACTACCTGAAGTACCAGAACAAGCGCGCGGATTATCTGAAAGCGGTCTGGAACGTGATTGATTGGAACGCCGTCGCGAAAAACTTCTAAATTTACGGTATGGGATTTACGATTTACGCGCGCGTCCTGCATCGGGCGTACCGCGTAAATTGTATATCGTAAACCGGAAATCAGACTCCGCGTTTGCCGACAATCTTGTTGCCCTTGCCCAGCACGACAATCTGCGGCTTCCATTTTTCCGCCTTCTTTTTGCTGATGGCGGCAAAGCTCATAATGGTCAGCAAATCACCCTGCTTGCCGAGGTGGGCCGCGGCGCCATTCAGCACGATTTCGCCGGAACCGCGTTTGCCGGTGATGACGTAGGTTTCAAACCGGTTGCCATTGGCCGCGTTACTGCACAGGATGCGTTCATACGGACGCAACCCGGCAGCCTTCATCAGGTCGGCCGCAATGGTCAGGCTGCCCTCGTAATCCACGTTGCCGTCGGTGACGGTGGCGCGATGAATCTTCGACTTGAGCAAAAATACTTGCATGGACGGTTTATTATAGCGTGCGGCGCAGCTACTTCAACTTGAGAAAATTTCGCATGATTTGCCGGCCGCTCTCGGTGAGGATGCTTTCGGGATGGAATTGTACGCCCCAAATCGGCAGTTCCTTGTGGCGCACACCCATGATTTCGCCTTCATCGGTCTCGGCGGTGATTTCCAGACAATCGGGCATGGTATCGCGTTTGATAACGAGCGAATGATAGCGGGTGGCGAGGAAAGGATTCGGCATGCCTTCGAACAAATCCTTGCCGTTGTGTTTAATCGGCGACGTTTTGCCGTGCATCATCCGGTAATTCACAACCACTTCCGCACCGAAGGTGTGGCCGATGCATTGGTGGCCCAGGCAGACGCCAAAGACCGGAATGCGCTGGCTGCCGAATTGGCGGATGACCTCGTTCGAGAGCCCGGACTCACGCGGCGAACAGGGGCCGGGCGACACGAGGATGCGCTCCGGCTTCAGCTCACGTATCGCATCGAGCGTAATCTCATCGTTCCGCCGCACCTGCATCTCAACCTTCAACTCGCCGAGATATTGCACAAGGTTGTAGGTGAACGAATCGTAATTGTCTATGACCAGAACCATGAGTGGAAAAACTACCTTACCGTGCCAGCTTTGCAAATCACGAATCCAGGGCTTCGCGGATATACACTTCAGGCACGCGCCGTCCCCATAAGGCCTTGCCGATTCTTTGGGCGAGCACAAACCGGGCTTCGCCGGCGCAGACCTTTTTGTCGAGACGCATGGCCGCGAACAGTTTCCGGCGCTGCACGGAATTCAACCGGATTTGCGTCGGGAGGCCGGCGAGTTTGAACAAATTTATGATGCGATCGGCGTCACGTTTCGACAAACCCGCGGCGCGGCGGGAAATGTTCACCGTGGTGACCTGCCCAATGGAAATCGCCTCGCCATGCAAAAACTTGCCGTAGCCGCAAATGGCCTCCAGAGCGTGTCCAACGGTGTGGCCGAAATTCAGAATCGCCCGCAGGCCGCCTTCGGTTTCGTCCTGGCCAACCACCTCCGCCTTGATTTCGCAACAGCGGGCGACCACGGCAGCGAGGGTTCCATAATCACGACGCAATAATCCGGGAAAGTCACGTTCGAGCTGCGTGAACAACCGGGCGTCGTAGATGATGCCGTATTTGATGACCTCGGCCAGTCCGGCGCGATACTCGCGTTCCGGCAATGTTTGGAGCGTATCCAGATCGCATAAGACGAGCCGCGGCTGATAGAAGGCGCCGACGAGATTTTTGCCGGCCTTCAGGTTGACGCCGACCTTGCCGCCCACGGAACTGTCCACCTGGGCGAGCAACGTCGTCGGTACTTGCACGAACGCGATGCCGCGCAAATAAGTTGCCGCGACAAATCCCGCCAGGTCACCGACCACACCGCCGCCGAGCGCAATAATGAAAGATTTCCGTTCCAACCGATGCACGGCGAGCTGGTCATAGCAACTCTGGACGCACTTCAAACTCTTGGCGGCTTCCCCCGGGGGAACCACAATCAAGGCCGGAGAAAAGCCAGCCCTGGCCAGGGAATTGAAAGCCGGTTTGGCAAATCGTTTGCCGACGTTGGTATCGGTAATGATGGCACAGCGCGGACCGAGTTTCTGGCGCGCACATTTGCTGCCCAAACTTGCCAGCAAGCCGCCGCCGATTGTAATCTCATAACTTCGATCGCCGAGCGGTACATTGACAGTGCGCACGCGCCCAGAATAATGACTGTTATCCGCATGTCAAAGCTTTGCAACCCGTGACTGTGTCCCGGTTGCCTGTGACAATACCCCGCGTTGCTTATTTCACTCCCAAAGAGAGTTACCGCATAATCAAGCCCATGGTTGGCGGCACCTGGCTGGTATGCCTTCTGCTTAGGCTAAGGAGTGCATCTTGAAACCCTGACAAAGAAGCTTGCGCAGACGATATTCCTGTTTTCGGCCTGTTCGCTGGCTGCAGTCGCTCTCCTCGTAGCCTCAACTGCACGGCACCCGGCTCCGGCACGGCATCCGGTGAATTTTCCAGTTTATACCTATGACAATCCGTTCAGCCAGCCAGCCGGCACTTCTCCCGTCGCCATTGCACAAGCAAACACCGGCGGCACATTGACAAAATTGCTTTCCATGAAGTGGGTCGCGGGCTTGTCCGGTCTTGGAGCGCTTTGGTTAGGGGCAAGTTGTTATTTATACGGCGGGCAACGCAACCGAAAACGAACCCGGCCGAATATTGAATATGCCATGGGTATTCCGACAAGGATGAACCCTCTGGCGGTTGTTCCACCAAGGCCAGTTATGCCTGTCGCAGAACAAGACAAAGTGTCTTTCCCGGTTTCTACAGTTAATCGCAGGACAAGAACGCGAGTTTATTTTGCACATCGAACGGCTACGGCTCCCTGCCAATCGCGTTTTCGTCCGACCACGTTGGTTTCAAGTCAGACCCGATTTGGGCGTCTGAAATAAAGCACTGCAATATTTCCCGTCGGGATTCTGCAGGACGTAAACCCGGTAACCCTGCCCGATCTCCAGAAATTGGCCGGTGTTTCCTCGGGGAACTGTAAATTGGTTGCGGGGCCAGGATTTGAACCTGGGATCCCGCAATGCGGGATTATGAACTTGAACTCGCTCCGCCGGACACCCGTTAAGCTCTGAAAGCCGATTCCACTTTTTGGCCGTTTATAAATTGGTTGCGGGGCCAGGATTTGAACCTGGGACCTTCAGGTTATGAGCCTGACGAGCTACCGGGCTGCTCCACCCCGCGGTCAGAATTTGAATTTTGACCCATACAAAAACGAAGCACAAGAACTTTCGGCGTAAATCAGAAGGGGGAAACCCCATAACACATCCAATAACCGAGCAGTTTGAAATACTCCAGATAGATACGATTCGCGAGTTTGTTTTGTGACCAGTCGGCACGGGCATAGCCGAAATGGGATGGGCGGGAGTAAAATTGCATCTCCGGCCCGTAATGCTCAAAGCAAGCCAGCGCCCGGCGCGAATGATACCACGAGGTGACGATGATAACGCGGTGCGCGCCCTGTTGACGAAGCAGCTTGACGGCAAAAATGGCATTTTCCTTTGACGTGCGCGATTGATCCTCCATTTGAATCGCGCGCGGAGGCACGCCGGCCTCAATCAGGGCGCGCCGGTAGATTTTGCAGTCACCCAGCCCGCTGACCAGAACCCGGGGTGCCGCATGCTCCTTGAAAAGTTCCGCCGCCCGTTCGGGCCGATCATGTAAACCGCCGCCCAAAACCACCAGCACATCGGCTTTCACCGAACCGTTATCCACACACAAAAACTTCTGTGGGAAAAGAAAGGCAGCGACCCCCAGCAGGATAAAGAGGGTGAAAACGGCAAGGGCAACCCGCAAAGACCATTTTCGCATTCCAGCCACGCCGGCTGAACATTGCAAATTTCGGGCCAAACCGCAATGATGCGAACGTGAATCCAACACTGGTCAAACCCTGTGGGAGTTTGATATTTTACAGCCGCCAATGATTTATTCCGCCAAACAGCGCGTGACAGAATCTCTTGCCGGATTGGGTCGGTTTACCTTGCTGGCCAAAGAGGCCCTTGCTTCCCTGGTTACGTTCAAAGTTGCCTGGCGCGATCTGCTGTATCAGGTCTATTTCATCGGCGTGAAATCGCAAGCGGTGGTACTCGTCACCGGCGCGTTCACCGGCATGGTGCTCGCCGCGCAAACGTATTACCAGTTTCACAAGGTCAAAATGGACACGGCCACGCTCGCGGTCGTCGGCGTTTCCCTGTGCGACGAACTTGGTCCGGTGCTCACGGGATTGATGGTCGCCGGCCGCGTTGGCGCGGCCATCGCCGCCGAACTCGGCACGATGCGCGTGACAGAACAGATTGACGCGCTGCGCACCTTGGCGACGCATCCGGTGGACTATCTGGTCGTACCCCGGATTGCCGCCGGACACATCGCGTTACCGCTGCTCACCATTGAATCGATTTGCGTCGGCATCGGCGCGAGCTACCTCGTCGGCGTTTACCTGCTCGGGATTGACGCGACCTATTCGTGGGTCAACATGCTGAGATACACCCACGACGTTGACGTGATGATCGGGCTGATCAAGGCGTTCGTTTACGGCGGCATCATTGCGCTCATCAGTTGCTACAAGGGCCTGACGTGCCGGCTGGGTGCGGAAGGCGTCGGGCGCGCGACAACGGAAGCGGCGGTGTATTCATCCATCACCATTCTCATCACAAACTTTTTCCTGACGCTGGTGCTGGGCAAAATCGCAAGCCTGTTATGATTGAGGCGCGCAATTTGAAGAAAGGTTTCGGCACGCAGCCAGTGCTCGACGGCGTCAGCTTTCGGATTGAAAATGGCGAATCGGTCGCCATCATCGGACGCAGTGGATGCGGCAAAAGCGTTTTGCTCAAGCACCTCATCGGCCTGTTGCAGCCGGACGCGGGCGAGGTCCTGATTGACCGCGAAAACATCGTGCCGATGAATGAACGCCAGTTGCTGCGCGTGCGCCGGAAATTCGGGATGGTGTTCCAGGGCTCGGCGCTGTTTGATTCGATGACGGTTGCGGAAAATGTGGCGTTTGGGTTGCGCCGGCATGAACATCTGACCGAGACGGAAATCGCGCGGCGCGTGGCCGAAACGCTGGAAATGGTGGATTTGCCGGGCACGCAAACCAAGAACCCGGCGGAACTGTCCGGCGGCATGCGCAAACGCGTCGGCCTGGCGCGCGCGATTGTCTATGAACCGCAAATCGTGCTTTACGATGAACCAACGACCGGCCTGGATCCGATTATGTCGGACAGCATCGACCAGTTGATGTTGCGCGTGCGCGACCGGCTGAAGGTGACGACGGTCGTGGTCACGCACGACATGCGGACAGCCCGGCGCGTCGGCCAGCGAGTGTTGATGATGCACGATAAAAAGATTTACGCGAGCGGCGCGCCGGATGAATTTTTTGCGTCGCGGGACCCGGTGGTGCGGCAATTCATTGACGGCGTCGCCGATCCGAAGGAAACTCCGTTTTGAATCATGGATAAATCGCGTCTGGAAACCAAAGTCGGCCTGTTCGTGTTTGTCGGACTGGTGTTGCTGGCCGTATTGCTGATCCAGTTCAGCAAGGGCACCAGCATTTTTCGCGGTACCTACGAATTGCGCCTGAACGCGGACAACGTCGGCGGCCTCAAGCAACGCGCCTCGGTGTTGCTCGCCGGCGTGCAAGTCGGCGGTGTCTCGGACATTCAGCTGGCCGAAGACGGCAAGAGCGTGACCATCCTCCTGAAAATTTACAAAGGCTGCAAAATTTATCACGATGCGCGGTTTGTCATCCAACAATCCGGCTTTCTCGGTGACCAGTACGTCGCGATTATTCCAACGGACAACAAGGAGCCGCGGCTCAAGGACGGTGATGAAGTGGAGTGCGAAGCACCGTTCAATTTGCAGGAAACCGCCCGCGCCGCTGCCGGGTTCATTCAACGCATTGATGATACGGCAAAGAAACTTGACGCCGCGATCGGCGACGTGCGCCGTCTGGTGCTGAATGAACAAACTTTGACCAATTTGTCCGTCACCGTCGGCAACTTGCGCACGTTTTCCGAACAGGCAACGGGCACGATCAGCAATGTCAACGCCCTCATCGCAACCGACGGCACGCAGATTGATCTTGCGGTCAGCAACGTGGTTTTCTTTTCGCAGGACCTCATCCGCCTGTCCGATGACGCCCACGGATTAATCTCGACCAACAGCGCGGAAATTTCCACCGCGGTGAAAAACATTGAATCTTCAACTGAAACCTTGAAAAAATTGACGGATGATTTGCAGTCCGGCAATGGCCTGGCGGGGACCTTGCTGAAAAACGAACAACTCTCAACCAATGTGCAGGCGGTCGCAGCCAACCTGGCCGTCGCCACGAGTAATTTGAACCGCCTCGGGTTATGGCGCTTTCTCTGGCACCACGAACTGCCACCCACCAACTCGCCACCCCACGAAACCAGTAAAAAGCCATGACGCCGCTTTGGACCATTCGCCTTTTGTTTCTGAGCCTGTGTACCGCGGCGGGTTATGCCATCAGCCAGGTCCGCCCGGAGTTTACGGCTGTCAACCACGGCGAGGTGTTCGGTATGCTCATCGGGTTTGGGTTTGGCGGCTTCATGATCGCCATGGACGAAATGCTCAAGGGGTTTTCGCTTCGCGCGTTCTCGGCCACGACCTTTGGCTTGCTGCTGGGCATGCTGGTCGCGCTGTTGATTGGCAAATCGCCCTTGATGGAAAACGCCGACGAGAAAGTGGCATGGTTTGTCCGTCTCGGATTATTTCTAAGCTTCAGTTATATCGGCATCATTCTCGCCATGCGCAGTAATAAAGAGGATTTTTCACTCATCATTCCCTATGTTCGTTTTCGCCAGCAAGGACAGGCGGACAATTTGCTGTTGCTCGATACCAGCGTCATCATTGACGGGCGGATCGCGGATTTGATTGAAGCCCGTTTTCTGGAGGGCTTGATCGTCGTGCCGCGGTTTGTGCTCAGGGAAATTCAGCAAATCGCCGATTCCACCGATCCCATCAAGCGGGCCCGCGGCCGGCGTGGACTTGAAATGCTCAACCGCATTCAGCACAACACCGGCATCGAGGTCCGTATTCATGACGGTGATTTTCCCGAGGAAAAGGACGTGGACTCCAAACTCGTCCGGCTTGCGCGCAATCTTAATGCGCGGCTGTTCACCAACGATTATAATCTCGCCAAGGTCGCCGAACTGCAGAAGATCAATTACGTCAACCTGCATGAGGTCGCTAAAAGCCTGAAAGTGATTTTGCTCCCCGGTGAAATTTTGCGCCTGAAAATCGTGCGCGAAGGGAAGGACAAAGGCCAGGGTGTCGGTTATATGCCCGATGGCACAATGGTCGTTGTCAACCACGGCCAGTCGCATATCGGTCAGCAGGTGGAGGTCGAGGTCCAAAGCCTGCTGCAAACCGGTGCCGGCATTATAGTCTTCGCCGAAACCAAGGCGGCGCAGGTCGCATGAATCCCGCCACGATCTTTACTGCGTTTAGCCCGGCGGAAGCCCAACTTGTCCGCTCCCGGCTGGAAGCGGCTGGTTTTCATCCGTTCGTCGCCGATGAACTTTCGGCCCTAAGTATTGAGGGCTATTCGCTTGCCGCCGGAGGCATTCGTGTTCAGGTTCCGGAATCCGAGGCTGCCGATGCCCGGGAATTTCTCAACCCGCCCGCCGAATGACGGCCGCGAAATTAAAGCTTCTTCACCGACTTAAGTCCACCCTGCCGGCCGGTGAATTGCAATTGAATCCGCGGACGCTCAAAAACTACGCCGGCGACAAATGGTTCGCCGCCCAGCAGCCCGATGCAGTCGCCTTGCCGCGCTCGGTCAAATCGGTTTCGGCAATTTTGCGATTTTCCAATCAACACAAAATTCCCGTTACCGCCCGCGGCGCCGGCCATGGTTACGTCGGAGGCTGTGTGCCGGTTTATGGCGGCATCGTGCTTTCCCTGGAACGCCTGAACCGGATCAAGGAAATTAGTCCTGCCGATTTCGTTGCCGTCGTGGAACCGGCGGTGGTCACACAAAAACTCCAGGAAACTGTTGAAAGACGCGGCCTGTTTTACCCCCCCGACCCTGCCAGCCGCGCGGACAATTTCATCGGCGGCAACATCGCCACCAATGCCGGCGGACCGCGTTGTTTGAAATATGGTGTC